>CAZMGQ010000057.1:0-2177 GCA_964565855.1 uncultured Lentisphaerales bacterium
CGGAGCACGCGATATTTCCCGCAGCAGCCGCCAGGCCAGCCGGGTGCTGGATTCGATTGAGCCGCAACAGGTCGTCCGGGCTGCCCGTCACCTACTGCGTCGGCCGCCGCGGCAACGTTTCGGACAATCCGACGATCTGGAGATGTGAACTTGCGCCGCTCGAATGTCACCCGTAACGCCGCCCTGGTGGGTTCGCTGACGGCC
Organism: uncultured Lentisphaerales bacterium; assembly: GCA_964565855.1. Taxonomy (GTDB): domain Bacteria; phylum Verrucomicrobiota; class Kiritimatiellia; order RFP12; family JAZUKQ01; genus CAZMGQ01. Next base: position 205 of record CAZMGQ010000057.1, read on the forward strand.
GTCAGCCGTGTGCTCGGCCTGGTGCGCGAGATGTTGACGGCGCAGCTTTTCGGCACCTCGCTGGCCCAGTCGGCTTTTGTGGTGGCCTTCCAGATACCCAATCTTTTCCGACGACTCTTCGGCGAAGGAGCTCTCTCGGCGGCTTTTATTCCGGCTTTTTCACATAGCCTTACCAAAGAGTCACAGGCCGAGGCCGCCCTGCTGGCCCGACGGGTGGTGACTTTGCTGGCCTGTCTGCTGACGGCGATCGTGACGCTGGGAATCATCACGGCCTGGGTGGTCATGCCGGCGGTAGAACCGGGCGGACGTATGGCCCTGACGCTGCCGCTGCTGCGCATCATGCTGCCCTATGCGGTCTTCATCTGTCTGGCAGCCATCCTGATGGGGATGCTGAACGTGCTGGGAGACTTCAGTACTCCGGCCCTGACTCCGACGCTGCTGAATGTCGTCTGGATCGGCACCCTGGCCGGCATCTGTCCCTGGCTGCCGGAAGACATCTGGATCCGGGTGGTGGCTGTAGCCTGGAGCATCGTGGTTGCCGGTGTGCTGCAACTGGCTTTCCTGTGGTATGCGTTGCGGCGGCGCGGCTGGAGCCTGCGACCACAGTGGGACGGTTTGCGCGATGAGCGGGTGCGCAGCGTCTGGCGACGGGCCCTGCCGGCGGCGGTGGGGGCGGGCGTCGTCCAGATCAACGTCTGTTTGGACGCCGGCCTGGCTCTCTGGGCCGCCCGCTGGGCACCTTCGGCCCTGACCTATGCCGACCGTATCCTCTACCTTCCCATGGGAATTGTGGCGACGGCTTTCGGCACGGTGCTGCTGCCTGTTTTTTCGCGACAATACAGCGATGGGGAAATCGACAAGCTCAAATCGACCGTCAACTCGTCCCTCTCGGATCTGACCTTTCTGATGATGCCGGCCGCCGCGGGTCTGGTAGCGCTGGCCCCACAGATCGTCTCCCTGCTTTACGAACGGGGTGAGTTTGCCCCGGAGGACACGATCCGCACGGCCCGGGCCCTGGCCTGTTATGCGCCGGGACTGATCGTCTTCAGCATTCACAAGGTTTTCAACCCGCTCTTTCACTCCATGCGCGACACCCGCACACCAATGTACGTTGCGACGGGGGTCGTTGCACTCAACCTGGTCCTCAACATCACCTTCATCCTGACCTGGCCGCTCGAATGGAAGCACGCCGGAATCGCCGTTTCGACTGTGATCAGCTCGGCTGTCGCCAGCGCAATCCTCGCCCATCTGGCGGTCCGCCGACTGGGTAGATTCCACTGGCGGGGCCCGATCCTGATGTTGGCAAAGTCGTTGCTGGCAGCGGTCGTCATGGCCTGGCTGGCACGTCGGGCTCATGCCGTACTCGAAGGCTGGCTGCCGGTCGATTCGACCCTGAGCAACATTGTAGCATTGGGTGGTGCGATCGGGACCGGCGCAGCGGTTTATCTGAGCCTGATGGGGCTCTTCTCCTACCGTGAAACGAGCCGCATGATGCAAGGCCTCCTCCGCCGCATCCGGCGCAGAGCGTGACAATGCCAAAAGCGCCTACCTCAGCCACGAAACCAGCAGCAGATTGGCCAGGTTGAAGGTGACATGCATGGCCAGGGGTGCGACCAGTCCGCCCCGGATAAAGAGCAGCAGAGCCGCGACCAGACCAATGAAAAAAAGCGGCAGCACCACGCCCGGGTTCAGATGTGCCAGGGCAAACAAGATGGACACCAGCAGCACGCCGCGCAGCGGTCGCCTGCTGCGCAGGGCCAGCGCCAGCAGAATGCCCCGGTAGAGAACCTCTTCCTGAAAAGGAGCAAAAACCAGACTGTGGAAGGCGATTGCCAGACGTGGCGAAAGTGCCACAGAGGGATCGGCCAGCCAGTTGATGGCCTGCTGCGGTTCGACGGGAAAACCTGCATCAAACAGGAGACGGCTGTTGAGACTGGAAAGATAGAGCGTCGGAGCCAGAATGACGATCCCGG
>CAZMGQ010000057.1:2187-9537 GCA_964565855.1 uncultured Lentisphaerales bacterium
GCCACCCCCAGCGCAAGATCACCGCGCCACCTGTGCCGCCGCACTCCCAGCAGGCGGCCCAACGGAAAGCGACTGGCATGACTGCGGTGGATACAGAGCAGGAGTACCAGCAGGAGCAGGCCGAGGTTGGCTTGCAGCATCTCGCCGAATCCGGGCGGGGCCTTTGCGACAGTCGTTGCCTTCCCCTCTATCCAGGCCAGAGCCAGCACAAAAGCCAGCGCCAGCGGCAGCGATACTGCCATGGCTCCATCGCCGATACTCCAGGGGAGACGTGCCCAGCGGCGACTGTTGAGCCGCAGGACACGTCTCCAACGAGAGCGTTTATGCCGGGGTGCGATGTTTACGGTGTCCATATCTGCAAAGTATATGGCAGGTAAAAAGTTTTCCGTAACCCGGCAGTTCCCACGTCATTACTCGCGTGCGATGGCGGCGGCGGCCACGGACTGGCCGAGGCGCTTGGCCTTTTCATCCGGCATCCGCACCTTCAAGTCGGCCAGATCAGGGTATTCTGCCTTGACCGTCTCGATGGCGGTTTCGAGCAGCAGGTCGCCGCCGGAACCGGTGGTGACGCGCCCGAGCACGAGCATGTCGGAGTAGTCGTAGAACTCGTGGTACCAGGCGATCGCATGACCGAGATAGGTACCGATGTTGACGTAGATCTGCTTCGCGACGGCCTCGCCGGCAATCATGCGGTTCTGGATATCGACCAGCCGCTCGGGCAGGATCACGGAATCTTCGTACTTCAGTCCATAATGCAGGGCCAGACGGTTGACGGCATCCTGCGAGAAGTACATGGCGCCGACACCGGTGTCGCCCGACCATTCATCGGCCGGTGCATCGGGTGCGAGATCGACCGGCGCAAAGGCCAGCTCGTTGAGGCGACCGGTCAGTGCTCCGGCACGGTCGATGAAACCAACGGCCTCGCTCGAACCCATGGCCACGCCGAGAACACCCGTGGAACCTTCGGTAAGGTAGGCCGCCAGGGCGGTGACGTCGCCATCGTTGGCAACTTCGACAGGGACCTTCCAATCGGCTTCGACCCGCTTGAAGAGGCTCTGCGCTTCGGCGTAATGCTCGGCCGGAATGGCACGCAGCAGCGAAGCCACACGCAGACGGTTAGCCACGACAATACCGGCGGAGCTGCCACCGATGGCATCGACCCGCGGCAGGTGTTCAGCCGCTTTGCGCAGGCCTTCGCTCAGCATATTGTAATGGTAGTCGGGATCGGTCGCGTTGCGCGGATCCCAGGGAAACTCGTCATTGAAACGTACTTCGCCTTCTTCGACAGCCGCAATCTTGAAGTCGCTGGCACCGAGGTCGAAACCGATGCGGCAGCCCTGCCACGATGTACCGCCGGTCTGCAGCTTGTCGCGCGTCTGCGGCACTTCGTCGGCTCCGCAGCGCTGGGTTGTCATGGGACGATCGTAAACCCGCTCCATCATGTCGCGATCAAACTGGCGCGGACCACCGGCGGCATAGGCTGCTTCGACAAAATCACAGACTGCTGCCGGACCGGAGAGCCAGAGCTTCCAGCCACCGGCCGCCCAGAGGACCGTCTTCACGCAACGTTCGGCCAGTTGCAGCACTGCCGGATCAGATTCCCTGCTGGCCGGTATCGGCATGGCAAAGCGGTAGAAGCAACCGTCTTCACGTTCCCAGGCGAAGACAAACTGCGGTGTATTTTTGTCGGACTCGGCGCGCAATTTGCGGATACGCAATGCGGGGGGAACAAATACGGGGGATTGCATGTGATTAATTCCTTTCAGTTAAGTTTGTTCCGGCTGTAGTTTGCCGGAAGCCACGATCCCTGCCGGACCTCAGCGATAGGCCTCCCAGGCAGGGTTGTTTTCGAAAGCAAACTGGAAACGTTCGCGGTTTTTGAGGACGCTGGCAGCATCGGCATCGGCCACGATGATACAGTCCTGATGCCAGTGAAGGGCCGAGGCAGTGATCATGGCCGTCACGGGACCTTCGATAAAGTTGGCCAGCAGTTCGGCTTTGGCTCCGCCGGTGACGAGCATCAGAGCGCGGCGGGAGGCGAGAATCGTGGCCACACCCATGGTCAGGGCAAAACGGGGGACACGATCTTCGCCGCCACAGAGGCCGGCATTCTGGCGGATGGTGTCGGCCGTCAGAAACTCAACATGGGTCGGCGAACTGAAGGAGGACAGAGGCTCGTTGAAGCCGATATGTCCGTTGGAACCGATGCCGAGCAGTTGGAGGTCAATACCACCGGCAGCGTTGATCTTGTTTTCGTACTCAACACATGCTTCATTGAGATCGGCAGCCATGCCATCCGGCAGATGAGTCGCCTCGGGACGTACGTTGACATGGTCGAAGAGCAACTGCTGCATGGTATGGCGGTACGAACGGGTGTCGTCTGCCGTTACACCGGCATACTCATCCAGGTTGAAGGTGCTGCAGCGGGAAAAATCGAGCCCATCGTTGCGGTGAAACTCGATCAGGCGCTCGTAGACGGGCTCCATCGTGCGACCGGTCGCCAGACCGAGAACGGCGGCGGGCTTGGCTTTAAGGGTGTCGGCCACCAGACGGGCAACCAGGTTGGCGGCTGAGGCGGTATCGGGTTGTATAATTACTTGCATGGTATTTGGTGTGACTTTACGTGATTAGAAATTGAAAAGAAAAGGCTAACGGGCGGCACGTGCCATTGAGCCACGCAGTTCTTCGGCAAAGCGCTCGACGAATCCCATCAGAAAAGCTTCGGGATCAAGCTGATCGTCCTTCAGCAGGGGCGTCATGTCCATCGCAATGGCCACCTGCTCGAAGTCATCGACCGCATAGGCATCGCCGTAAGTTGCGTTGGCGCGGCGACGGCCGAAGGTCGCGAGGTCATAGCGTTTGCCTCCGGCAATCTGCGAATCGAAGCAGCCCATCAGGGCCGCGGCGAGCGAGTCGTGGCCACCGGAATCAAGACGTACTTTTTCATTGTCCGGCACCCAGTCGAGACCACGCCAGATTTCGCCACCCAGCAACTGGCGGGGACGTTCGGCAGGCGGCAGGGCACGCAGGGCGGCGACCACACGCAGGGTCGTTGCGATGTGGGTATCATGCTTGTCGGCCAGATTATGGGTCATCACCACTTCCGGCTTCATCGCCGCCAGCACCTGTTGCAGCTCGTCAGTCGGCACAAGATTGGAGGCATCACGCAGGGCAGAACTGGGATACTGGAGCTGTACCACAGCGGCATAGCGACCCAGATCACCGGCCAGCCGCTGTTCGCCACGCCGGATCTCCTGCATTTCTTCGTCCGTACAATCGGCGTAAACTCCGGCCCGGGGAGAACCGGCTCCGTTGGTGGTGATGATCGCACCCAGCGAAGGGTCCCCTGCTCCATAAGCATCGCGAATCAGCGGAAAGCCCATAAACTCGACGTCATCCTGGTGAGCTCCGATGATGACGCTCTTGACGCGGGCAAGTCCAGCAGCGGCTGGCGCTCCATCAGGAATGTAAACTTCGGCATTGGGCTGACTGAACTTCATAAAAACCTCCTTGGCTGCGGGAAGCTGGCCGGATAACTCCCCTGCTTACCCCTGTCCACATCTGTAAACCGACGATTAACTACGGGTCGAAACCCAGTCCACCACTATGTGTGAAAACGGCGTCAATGAAAAGCATTTTCTGGTGTCAATCCTGATTTTCTTGAGGGTAACGAACGTCAAAATTGCGGAAGTTTGACTCGAATGCAAAGACACGCGTCAAATCGTTACAAATCTTAACCCGGTTTGTTTGGCTGAGTTCTGCGTCTTCAAATATCACCGGCACGGCATTTGTACCGACAATAAATGACGACTGTGCATGTAGCATGGAGGCAAGCGATAGGAAAAGGATGGAGATTGTCGTTTTCATTTGTAGCAACCCTCGACTCCAAATTGCCATCGTCAACTTTACCATGCTTGTTCGCCCGATTCCATAAACCACCATGACATGTACCATTGACTGTTATAGTAGACAATCGGGATACCCGGTTTTTGGCCAATGATCGGCAGAGTACTCCAGAGATAGGTAGAGCCGCCAGGGCCTTCGTTTTCCAAATGAAAGCTCAATAATGATATAGGGCAGCAGGCAGTATTTGAGTGTGAGTTCAGGAACTTGGTCAGCTCTACAGTTGTAAACGACCCGGGAGGCTTAGCCTTGGCCAATAGCATAGTATTCAATTGCGTTGTGGATATGTTGTGAAACGTGTTGGTCATAATGGACTGCGCAAAACTGTTCGCTTTTGATAACTCTACCTGATAGTTATTCAAGAATACGAAAGCAGACAGGTATTCATCTGATAGTGATTTAGGGATCACAATGTCATACTCTCCCTGTGCGCGTTGTTTAACAAATCTCGGCATTCCGTTTGTGGGATAATAGACAGGTCCCTGCAGCCCCCTGATAACTCCGACAATGCCTTCCTGTGTAGGAGTGTTATATTCTACAAACACTGCGCTATTAGTCGATGGACTGAAGAGATGTGTAATATCAGCGGTTATCAAAGTCCTGTTTGTTGTGCTTATAGAAGCATCATCAAATACAAGCCCAAAGTCGACTCCGGCAAGTTTTATGTTCTGTGCCAGGGAACCAAGGCAAATAAACAGCAATAGCAAAGTCATTTTTCTCATTGCGACTCCTCTGGTTTATAGATTGCCGGTCTCATAGCAATGTAACGAATGGTCTGAGATACCCAGTGTGGCTTTCGTCGCATCTTTTCAAACTCCTTACTCATCCCGGAGGCAGTTAGTACGGAAAGACAAGGCTCCAGATGTCGTCAAAATATGCCAGCCACAATACTTTCATTAGATTGGGGTCTGCTTTTGATCTGGCTAGCACCCGACATCCAAGCACATTTTTTCCTGGAATGTAATATTCGTCTTGGTCGAATGAAAGAATGGAAGGCTGTGTCAATATGAGATTGCCGCACAACACTGCTGTTTCTTCGATATCAGACTCCGTTCTCGGATCATCGCCATCTGGATACCCTCTCATAAGATTACGTTTTTGTTCGAAATTAAGCCTCGTGACACCACCGGTGTTGACCATGGACACAAACGCTGTGGCAGCGGCAACTTCATTGCTGAATGGGGCTAACTTGACAGCAGCGGTCTTATAAAAATCAGAAAGAGTCGTTGCCACTCTTATTGCATTGCTGTTCCCTTGGGAAAACAAATCAAGTCCGTTCCATACTTCACGCTGATAGTAGCGAGGTACCACATCTTTTAAGTGACGAACCCCGGAAGAGTCAGTCTCAGCGAAAACTTGCTCCACTGTCGTAGCAAAACCAAATGTTTTACTCAAATCTTCCGAAATTATTTGACGTGTTTCCGATGGCAACAAAGCATCTTCAAAGACAACGTTCAAAGAGTTTGTTCCTATGTTGATCTGCTGAGCTTGAATCAGTTGCGGAAGCAAAATCAGGAGTGTAACTAGGATTTGCATTTTCATGGTTCGGTTTTTCCTGAGGGTTCTGCTGCCCCCGGCTGCCAGAGTTTCCATTTTGAATCGTGCCAGATTGCCGGCATGACATCGAAGAGTTGATGTGGAGCATGCGGATGTTTGCTTGACTGTGGAATCAGTACGAATAAATTCGTATGAGAAGATGCGGCCTCTCCATCATTTGCTTTCCAAAAACCCAACACACTTGGGTAATAGTAGGTCTGACGTTGTATGTCTGTCAGTATCTCATATGCTGATGCAATATATTGACTCTCTGTTACACCCGGAGAAAACACAAGATCACGCACTTTTTCTTGTGAAGTATTGGCCAACTCTGGCGACTGCAGGCGATCAACAAACAAGATAGCCTGCTGGTACACATTTGAATGTATATTAGTAAAAGAAAATGCTTCGATATATCTTGTCGAAAGCTCTGCGGGGATGAAAAGTGCTAGCTTACCAGAACTGTTAGTTACAACCGACTGGGGAAATTTTGCTCCCAGAAAGCCATAGGGAGAAACTTGGACGTTCAAGTCATTGATATATCCCCCTGGTCTGCCTGTTGAAAATGTGACAACCGTGCTATTTGACCAAGCCTGACGGCACACAATAATGTCGGAAACAATCCGATTCATTACATTTGAACTTAATTTGTCACTTTCAAATACGACATCCAGTGTGTTGGTTCCGACCGGGATCTCATAGGCGTAACAATGGAAAAACACTCCGAATGGCAATAGTAACGTTATAATGGTCCTCATGGATCCTCCGGTTAGTTGATAGTGGGTCTAAGTGTGCGATAACTTTCGGTGTGCTCACCTTGAAATAAGGCAGGCCTCGTAAGAGTATCCGGCCAACCTTGCAATCCAACAATACCAGATGCATTTCCATCGAGTTGGAGTGCTCGAATAAATGGATAAACGTCAAAGTCCCGGTGCAAAGTGTTCCACCTTGCTATGCCCAAGCGATTGATAGGTGCAAAACGATCAGCCGATCCTGCCGCAATCGTGTCCATTATCAAGCATCCAGAGTCATCATAAGTTGCCTGATTGCCAGACTCCCCCCTGATTGATGTTCTCATTTCAAAAACTGCATCATGGTGCATATAAGATCGTGGGTTGATGCGTGTTGGTGGAGCCCAAAGGTTGGGTGCTCCCGGCTCTGGGTCTTGCGGTTCGCCATTTGTAATTTCGATGCTTTCGTAAGGCCTGGGCAGTCCGTTAGTCCAACTGAGGTTGTTGTTGGCTGCTTTCCAGGTGGCGAAATTTGTGTATGTCATAGGAGAGTTCACGACAACTTTGCTCACAAAATTCAATGGAGGGGTATAAAGCGCCATTGTGTTCCATCATAAACAAGAGGCACATTAAGAAGTTCTGACGGTGCATTTTTGGGTGCAACGATGACTGTTACGATAAGATGCTTGCCAGGATAGCGGCTGTCTTCCAGCCATCGGGCACTCAAAATGCTGGGCAGATAAAACTTGAGGTCAACGGTGAGCTGGGCAAATTCAGCATATTCCTCGGGAGTACCCGGTTCTTCCCCTTCTGGTACCCAAAACAATCTTAACTTTTGCTCTGGTGTTAAGTTGATCGCCTCCCCCGCATTCAGCATGGACAAAAAAACATCAGCTTGTTGCAACAAACTGGTTTGCGATGCCATGTCAGAAAAGCACTTTATATAACGTTGCGAAATGTCTTCATGAATAGCCAAACTGTACTGTCCCTCGACCTTTTTCACCCCCAATAACACTTTGAATGGATAAACACTGACTCCTACACTTTTAAGGTAACCAACATCATCACCAACAGGATTATTTAAATAAGTGATCAAATTAGTAAAGTTTGACTCGAATGCAAAGACACGCGTCAAATCGTTACAAATCTTAACCCGGTTTGTTTGGCTGAGTTCTGCGTC
>CAZMGQ010000058.1:0-9492 GCA_964565855.1 uncultured Lentisphaerales bacterium
CCGGAAATACCTGGTTAAAGACAAAAGTTATTCACCAGTTTCAGGAGTTACGGTTCAAAGTAAAAATAGTCTGCATTTGCAACAGGCTTAATATTCCCGATTACAAAATTTCGATCCAATGGGTTTGTGCCGGCTTTCCACTCTTCGCGGTTGGTAAATCCATCGCCATCTTTATCACCATCCGGATTGAAAAAAGAGTCGGTGAAATATTCGCTCTCCCATCCATCAGTAATTCCGTTATCATTGGTGTCGGCTATTTCCATGATAACCGGGAAACCAGCTTCTCTAACTTGAGCGGTAACAGTTGATAATGAGCAATCATGCGTTCCACCTTTACCATGATGTTTTTTCATAATCTCAGACACTGTTTTTACACCGTAACGAATCCCAACAACATCTCCTGACGCCACAATACAGAAAATTGCAAATCGAAAACAATAGCGGAGATTTTACTAATAGTTAACTTGGGCGGCTGTATCAAAGGGTTGAAGTGGGGTCTCTGTTGTTTTTTTCTGGGGGATTATTCTAATGCACCCGGACTGTTTGGCCTGTGCTTTATATGCAAGATTGTTTGAGGTGAAGGTGTGTTTTCGGCAAAGTACTGTGTCAGCTTTCATCTCTCGTTTTTGCAGAACAAGTTGAGTTCGAAAAATCGGGGCACAGGAGGCAGGCGGGAGTTGTTTTGAAGAGTGCTGCCAGTTGGGTCAAATGTTCGGGTGAAGGGTAGCGATGTCCGTTTTTCCATTGAGAACAGATAGAGACAGAAATACCCAGCTCGGTTGCAATATATTTGAGCGGGAGCCTTGTTTCCGCCAGCCAGCGAGCGATATTGGAACCAATAACTTTCCGCAGTTCCGCCTGGCTGCCTTTGTCGCAAATCAGTTCGACTCTTGTCACATCAACCTCCCTACTTTTATTATTCAGTCCGATTGACCGTAAACTTTTCAGATATCGCTTGTGGCATCTGAAATTGCCGGGCGCTTTGTCATGTGCGTAATTAACAAACCACCTTAAGCAACATTATCTTTTCTAAACAAAGTTGATTCAAAAAGCAAATCTTTTTTTCCAAAAAGAAGTCACCTTGTCCTCAAGCAGGTGGCGTGGTCGAATGCGAGCTATGTCTGAATATAAAATCAAAGCGGCAACTCTTGCAGAATAGGGAAGACAACGCACTCTTGTCCGTAATAGGGGATTGTGGTAGACTGAAAAACATGAAGCGCGAGATCATATTCCAGGTGACACAAGAGGCCGATGGCGGATACACTGCCGAGGCGCTGGGTGAGGATATATTTACCGAGGCAGACACTTGGGAGGATCTCTGTGTCAATGCCCGTGAAGCGGTGGCGGCGTATGCGTTCGACCAGCCGGAGAAGCCTTCTGTCCGTCTGCGCCTGATTCGTGATGAGGTACTGGCTTGAAGGCCCACACTCCGCTTCGCATTGGAACACTGTCCGGTATCCTTCAGGCTGTGGCTGCTCACAAGGGCACGACTCGTTATGCCTTGCTTAAAGACATATGAGTCATCGCGTCCGTCTCGGCTGATCGGTAGTACCCTTGGACAGATTCCGGTCGAAACATGCCTCCTGCCAAGAAAATCTTTTCCGACCACACATGTCAGCGATTTTCAGATCTTGGACTCAGGCTAGTCGGGCGGGCTCTGGTGTGTGTTCCGGCGGCTCAGTCTTCGAGTTCGATCAGGAGGAGATTGGCGCCGTGGATGAGTTTGAAGTCGGCGATGGGTTCGTCGCGCTGAGTGATGAGGTTGTGGATGCGCTTGATTGGACGGTCGCTCTGGTGCTGTAGTTCGGGGTCGAATTTCTCCCAGCGTTCGGAGGGCAGGGCACAGAGGGCATAGCCGCCTTCGACGGCTGCACTACGGATGTCCCAGCCATAAAGGGCATCGGGGGCATCGGCGGGTGCCACCAGGCGTACGGGATCGAGGAGATCTTCCTCACGCATGACACGGTCGAATACGCGGCGATAGACGGCCTGGCGGGTTTCCTTGGTGGATGGTTTGGCTGCATCGAGCTGATCGATGCAGATGACGCGGCCTTTGCCGAGGCTGGCAATGCGGGCTTCGTCGCCATAACGTTCGCTATCTTCAGCGGGAATGAGCTGCGAGGTGTCGCGCGGGTCGTTGTACTCGTTGGCGGCGAAGCTGCGGGGCAGAGTGATGACAGTGCCACCTTCGTTGGCGAAACGGATGACCTCGGCGTAGGTCTGGTCTTTGACGTAGCTGGCCTCGGTGGCGATGAGAATCTTTTTGTCGGCGAGAACATCGTTGGCGATTGTACGTTCGGTGGCGTAGAAGGGCTGGACTCCGAGGGAGTACTGGGCCGGTCCGATTTCGTGGCGCAGACGGTCGATCAGACCCCAGCTACGGTGGGCGACAACATCCTGGTAGAGGGTTGCGATGAGCTGGGGCTTGGTGACCAGTGAGTGAATGTAAGGATCGAAGAGTCGCCGGACATCGAGCCCCGAGATACTGAGAGCGTGAATGGAGTCGGCCTTGGTGATGCCCTGGGAGAAACGGTGGTTGGAGTGCCAGCACCACCAGTTGCCATCGGCCAGACCGTGCAGGGCGAGGCGCCAGGGAACCATGGAGACCATGAAATGGTCGCGGTAATAGATGTGGATCTCGGTGTTGGAGAGGGGCTTTTCGGGATAAAGCGAACGTACGAGGTCGAGGTAAACTATGTCGCGCGGCCAGGCGTTGCCGTCGTGGCCACCGATTTCGCCGAGCCCCTGCAGCCGTTCGATATCGAGCGAGGCGGCGGTGATGCACATGTATTTGACATGGGTTGGGCGGGTGGGATCGACATCGCGAGCCGTCTGGTGGAGGAAACCGAAGAAATCGACCAGGATGTCGTTGAGGAAGTTCTGGTAATCGACCCAGGGGGCATGGTTGGCATTGTCGAGACCACGGGCGATCCGGACTTTGTCGAAATCCTCGTAGGTGGTTTTCCAGCGGGTGTTGAGTTCTTCGATCTGTCCGTACTTTTCCCTGAGGTGTTTGATGAAGTCCTGACGTGTCATCTCGGAGAAGTTGACATAGTCGGGCTCGTTCCAGAGCCAATAGCTGCCGACGGTGGGGAAATCACGGTAGAAGTTGATGTCGTTGGTGATGCGCTTTTTGATTTCCTCGCGGACAATGGGATGCTGGACGAGGATCGAGAGGAAGTTGTTGCGATCGACGTTGGCAACTTCGGGATGTTCTTTCTTGAGTTCGTCGAAGTCGGAGCTGCCGATCGAGGCATTGACAAACATGCCGTTCTGGTGGAAGTTGGCGATATAGTCGCGGATGCGGTCGTGTTCTTTTTCGTTGTGGATCGGCAGTTCGGGACCGACAGAGTTGAAGCCGAGCTGCCAGGCATAGGGTTGTTCGCCACGCATGTACCAGAAGAGACAGGGGCCCCAGAGGAAGACGGGGCGGTCACCATCGTAATAGAAGCCGTCCTTGATCTTGAGATTTTCGGGCTGGAAGGCCGGTGGCACTTTGAGTTGCCTTTCGGGATTCTGCAGAGCGGCTTCGACCTGGGCCTTGTGCTCGGCAAAGATTTTGGAGAGGTAGGCTTCGTTATCCAGCACGAGGCGTGAGTTGCCGATCTTGAGGTCGGTGCGGCAGCGTTCGATAAACATCTGCTGCAGGGTCCAGTAGGCGAGGGGATAGGTGGGGTCGAGTTCTTTGGCGACAGCCTCTTCGTAGAGGTCGGAGAGGACCTTGGCGTTGGCTTCGATCCGGGCGATGGCGTCCAGCACGTCCTGCACCGGCTGAATGGTGACATCTCCGTCGAGCCTGGGGGCGTGGATGGCAATTTTGCTTGCGGGAAGGTCGGCTACCTCCAGTTCGGCATACAGCAGGGCACGTGTCTGGCCTACTTTTTCCGAATGGACAGCCAGTTGGTCGCGACTGTAGCCGGCGGGGAGCGTTATGTCTTTTTCGGCCAGCGGCTCGGCATTGCCTTCGGCAAAGATTTTGAGAGTGCCCTTGCGTTCGGTATCACTGTGGTTGTAGAAGGAAAAACCGGCCTGCATATCCTCATTGAGGAAGTGGAATTTGGGCAGTTGGGCATAGGCATCGACGGCGGTGCGGCCGGTCGGCGGCTCGAAGGTGAGGGTGGCGAAGTGGGCCGCACTGTAGGTGCCGGAGAGGCCGGGCTTCCAGCCCAGCAGGCCACGGCCGCCATTGGGGCCGGTGTCGCGGTCGTGGACGACAAAGTTGAAGGCCAGCGGTTGGCTGGTGACGGGGTCGTAGGGCATGACCATGCGCCAGGGAATGGCACATTCGAAAACGGTGGTGGAACCGGCGTCTGTCTGATGACGTTTGAAAGTGGAAAAAATCTTGCTCTGGGCGGGCGTGTCTGCGGCGAGAGAGTCGATGAAGGCGCGGCGTTCTTCTTCGTTGCCGAAGGCATTGGCGATCAGGTCGCGATCCATACGATCCTGGACATGTGCCCAGCGCAGGTCGATGCGCTTTTCGCCGCTGAGGTTGAAAGCGAGGTGAACATCGTCCGCTCCATAGCGCATGCCCACATCGCGCCAAGAGGTGATAAGGGGACTGTCTGCGGGGGCGAGCCCAATTTCGATCTGATGGGGGTGGGGGGTCTGGTCGTCGCTTATTTCGAGTGCGACGTAGAAAAAGTTGTCGTCACGTGCGAGGCGCAGATTGGCCGAGAGGTCGGCGGCTTCGGTCAGGGGGCGACCGTGCCAGGTGATGTGGTCGGCACCGGCAAACTTGCGTGGTGTGACGTCGGCGCTATTCCAGTCGGCCAGATCACCGTCAACCTTGATGGGGGCGGATACCCAGGCGACGGCTTGCGTTTCGGCGACAACCGGCACGAAGGAGACGGCATCCTGCGACTTGATGACCAGAGAGCCTTCGAGAGATTCGCGGCGTTTGGCCTCGTCGCCGCGGACCGTATGCAGAGAGAGACAGATGGCAAGGAGCAGGGAGAAGCTGGAGAGCAGTTTTTTCATGGTGGATTTTCTCTGTCTTAAGTTGAATCGGGCAGGGGCCATAGTTGACACTGTTGACAAATAAGCTTAAACCGGTCCTGTCTCATTTTCAGGGGTAGGGCTTACAGTTGATCAGGGGTCGTCTTTGCGAGACTCGATGTGTTCGAGCAGCAGTTTGACGGCCAGGGCTTCGTCGCGTGCCCGTATGGCGGCCAGGATATTGCGGTGTTGTTCGGCGACAACTTCGACCCTTTGTCTGCTAAGTGAAACGATGCCGTAGATGGGGCGGGCCAGTGCGGCATAGGTTCGTTCGAGGACGCTGCTGCGGGAGGCACGGACGATCTCCTTGTGAAACTCGAGATCGATTCTGACCCTGACAGCCCGGTCATCACGCTTGTTGGCGGCGTCTTCCTCTTCACAGAGGAGTTCGAGCCGGATCAGGTTTTCGCGTTCGGCGTTGGTAGCGGCCCGCCGGATAGCCTGAGTCTCGATCGCAAGCCGAATTTCGTAAGCATCACGAACGTCTTCTTCGGAGTGGCTTTCGACAAAATAACCCAGCGAGGGAACTTTGCGGATCAGGCCCTGACCTTCGAGGATCAGCAGGCTTTCGCGCGCCGGGCCACGTTTGACGCCCATTTCTTCGCTGATAAACTTTTCGGTAATCCGCTGCCCGCCCTGCAAGTGGCCAAGAATAATGGCCTCCCGGAGGCGGTGGCAGAGATCAACCTGCTGGGTTGAGGGCGCATTTGGTATAAATCTGTTCATATCAGCGACTCGACATCTTCACTAGGTGGCGGTATGAAATACACTAGAACAGAGCTGCCCGAATGTCAACCGGACAGTAGTCTTGCAGCTCGGTTCCATCGTCATTAATCGCCGAAACTCTTCTGCTTCAGTGCGACTGCCCGGCCGGCCAGGGCTGCCAGGGCGGATTTTGCCTGTACATCGCCCGACAGGTGCGCCAGCATCAGGCTGCCTTCGATTTCGCAGATTTCGGTTTGCAGCGGGAAGTAGTGGCGCAGCAGGAAATCACTGTACTTCACCATCCGGTGGTCGCCATACAGCATCGGCAGCTCGCCGAGATAGCGGCAGACGGCCACTGATCGATATTCACGTACCGCTTCAGAGATGGCGGCCACGCTGTTGTCGCGGGCCAGCAGGATTGTGAAGTTGCAATCGAACAGGTCGCGGTCATGTCCTTCGGTGAAACATTTATCGCGGCCACAGGTGAACATTGTGGTGCCGTGAGAATCGCTCAGCCCGACCACGGGAAAGCGGTTTCCTCCCGCCTGTTCTTCAACCCAGCGCACGACCTGCAGGTTGTTGGAGCGTGACTGGGACTTGTAAAAGCCGCCAATTACTTCCAGGGCATCGAACTTGCGGCGTTTGAAAATTGCGTCGGAGAGGGCATTGCAAATCACGTTCTGCATCATGTACCAGTAGGGGTGACAAAAAACTGCCAGTCCTCCGTGTTCGCGGATACGGTCGAAAACCCATTCGCTGGCGGCAACGGGGAAGTTGTCGAAGTCCCTGTCGTTTTCCGGCAGGGTAGCGCGGATTTCCTCGACTTCGCACCGGTATTGCTCTTCGTTGTCGTGTGCCAGACTGTGAACGCTGCGTGTAGCGCCGAAGTTGATGATGTGTACCGGATTGCCCGGGGAGTGGACTTCTTCGCCGGGATAGAGGCGGAAGTCGAGATTGAAGGGCTTCCAGTATTCGATCGCCTCGAGCGAGGGGGCATATTGCCCATGATCGCTGACGGCAATAAAATCGAAACCGCGCTGACGGTAGCGGGCGGCTACAAAGGCCGGACATTCAAGGCCGTCGGAGCCGGTACTGTGGATGTGGAAGTCGCCTTTGAGGGGCCGCAGCTCATAGAGGTCGTCGGCCACCGAGTAGATGTGGAACTGCCGTTCGAAGTTTTTTTGCTGGCTGGCCGAGTCGCTGATTCTGGCGACGATGATGTGTTCCTGCTCACCGGCAAAGTGGCCCGAGACAATCAGTTCACCACTTTCAATGCGCCACTCGACTGGCTGGTGCGACTTTTCACTCCAGGTATAGTTGCGGTGGCTGGCACCGGGGTATTCGCCATCGACCGGAATGCTGTAAACATTCAGTTGCGATGCCTCGGGGAAGTCCGCCTGACTGAAGCGCGGGCGGATGCGTACCTGTGTGACTTTGTCTGACGGGACAACGCGGGGGAAAACATCGTAATAGTGCACGGGCGATCTCTTTCGCTGGAAAGTGCCGCAATAATGCGGGAAATCGGACTCAAGACAATACTCCATCATAACAGGTGACAGGGTGACGTGTCCATTGATAGAATTTAAGGCATGAAATTTTCAGAAACAACTGATTTCAAGGGATTGCCACGGGTCGGGTTTTTCGATTCCGGGGTAGGGGGACTGTCGGTCTGGCGTGAGGTGGTCGAACTTCTGCCTCGGGTGCCGACATCCTATCTGGCAGACAATGCTTACTGTCCCTACGGAACCCGTCCGGTTGAGGAGATCGTCGAACGATCCTGTGTCATAACTGAAGCCTTGCTGCAACAGGGGTGCGGGGTAGTTGTTTCGGCCTGCAACACGGCAACTTCGGCGGCCATCGAAACCCTGCGCAGTCGTTATCCGGTGCCCTTTGTGGGGATTGAACCGGCAGTCAAACCGGCTGCACTCAAGACGCGCAGCGGCGTTGTGGGTGTGCTGGCGACCAGGGCAACCCTGGCAGGACGGCTCTTTCAGCAGACATCGGCGCGTTTTGCCTCGCATGTACGTCTGGTAACGAAAATAGGCGAAGGGCTGGTCGAGCTGGTGGAGGCGGGTGATACGACTTCGGCAGCAGCCAGAGAGATTGTGGCAGCCAACCTGCAACCACTGCTGGCCGAGAGGGCTGACCAGATTGTTCTCGGTTGTACACATTACCCGTTTCTGGCTGATCTGATCCGGGAACTGGCCGGGGGGCAGGCGGAAATAGTGGATGCGGCACCGGCTGTGGCGCGTCAGGTGGCACGGGTGCTGAAAGGTTTGCCGACGACGGAGTCTGAACCAGCAGGGCAATCTGCTGCCGGTCACCGCTTCGGAGCCACAGCGGCAGGCGATACGTTGCGGATGATGGTAGATGGATTCGGTATGAATCTGCAGAAAGCTCCGGAAGGAGCCTGCGGGCTGGCAGTCGAATGCTTTGAGGCGCGGCCGCACTGATTGATGCGGCAACGGGCGTCACTCAGAAAGATCCGGCTGTTCAGTCTATAGCGAAGTTCAAAAAATCGGCGAATTCAGCGAGGTCATGCCATTGCAGGTCGCTCTGGCTGTCAAGAGGCGTCGGCTGGGCATTGACGATCACAACAGCGGCACCGTGACGCTTGGCAATTGAGGGGATGCTGGCGGCGGGCTGAACCGTGAGTGAAGTGCCTAGTACAAGCATGAGGTCGCACTTCCCGGCCAGGTCGAAAGCATCTGCAAAGGCCTCCTCGGGCAGTGACTCGCCGAAAAAGGTGATGTCCGGCTTGTAGGGTGAACCGCAGGAGCAGAACGGAACCTCGACAGTTTCGAGCATGGTGAGAATGGCTTGAAAATCGAGCTGGTGTCCACACTGGATACAGCGATGAATATGGCCGGAACCATGCAGCTCGATCACCTTTTCCGAGCCGGCTTTCTGGTGCAGCATGTCGATATTCTGTGTAATAACAGCTTCGAAGCGTCCGTTTTTCTCGAGCCGGGCGAGGGCCAGGTGCAGCGGGCCGGGCTCGATTTCGCCAATCCCATAGATCAGATCACGGCAGCCGCGATAGTAGATTGAGGGGTCGCGATGAAACCAGGCGAGGTCAAAGATGCGTTCGGCATCGGCCTGGCTGCGATACATCCCCTGGTCGCCGCGGAAATCGGGGATACCGGCGAGGGTCGAGACCCCGGCACCCGTGAAGGCGAGGGTCTTTTTGGAAGTCTGCAGGAGGCGGGTCAGCTCCCGGCGAAAAGTTTCGCGGCTGGTGGGTGATCTGGACATCGTAGTTCTGTTTTATTTATCGCGCCGCGAATATTTGGTGCCGAGAATCTTGAGATGCAGCTCTTCGAACTTTTCCCAGTCTTCGCGTGGCAGAGTGTCGGCTTCCTTGATGACCCCACGCAGTATTTCGGAGGCCCGGCTGGTTTCGTTCTTGAGGAAGAGGACCTCGGCCAGGTGGACATGGACGCGGAGGTCTTCGGAATGGAGTTTGAGCGAGGTGTTGAAAGCGACTTCGGCTTCGTCGTATTCGCCCTTGGCAACCCGCACCATGCCGAAGGTATCCCAGGCGGAGTAGTCCTGATCGTCGAGCTTGAGAGCCTGGAGGACGCGTTTTTCGGCTTCTTCGATCTGGCTGCGGCGCAGGAGGACGAAGGCGAGGTCGTTGAGATTCTGGACGGTTTCGCCGGCTTCGACCGAGCGGCGCAGGTAGTCCTCGGCGCTTTCGTAGTCGCGCCGTTCGGCGGCCAGAGAGCCCATGATGTAGTTGGCGGTGCCGTTGGCACTGTTGAGACGCAGCAACATGCGGGCATGTTCGGT
>CAZMGQ010000059.1:0-9438 GCA_964565855.1 uncultured Lentisphaerales bacterium
CCCGGCAGCCCTCTGCCTCCCGCGCCGGCAGCGGCGCTTGAAGATATGGAATGTCTGATTCCGGTTTCTATCGGCGCTGGTGGCGCCGTATTCGAAGATGTGTTTGAGTTGAACCGTGTCTATCTGCGAGCGCCGGTATCCCCCCTTGAGGATGCCTCGCTCCCGCTGCTCAAGCTCAACTCCGGCTTGTGTCACTTCCATTTTGCCAGCCTGCCGACCGGCCTGCGCATCGATGGCTCATACTCGGTATCTGTAGAGGGAAGTACCGAATACTTCGGCGACAACTACCCCGGGGAAATAACGCAACACTGAGTGCCCTTTGCTGCAAATTGAATTGAAAACTTGACATACGTTGCAATGTGCAACAAAATGTTACGCATGAAGACAACCAACATGCGAAATCTGCGCCTGAACTTGCCTGAGATTCTTGAGTGGGTTGCGCAGGGTCATGAAGTTACGGTTTACAACCGTAAAACCATCGTGGCACGGCTCTGCCCACCGCGGGCGGATGTTTCCGCTGAAGTGACAATGCCTGACTTCGCCTCCCGCAGCCGCAAAATTCTGGGAGATAAAGTTGTTTCCAACCGGATTCTGGAGGAAAGAGAGTCATCCAGATGGTAGTTTATGCCGACACCAGCTTTCTTTTTTCGCTGTATGCCAGTGACATCAACAGCGATGCTGCAAACGCACAGATCCGCCCCCTGAATCGACCATTATTATACACCAGCCTGCAGAATCTTGAGCTGCGCAATGCACTGCGTCTGGCCTGCTTCAGGGGAGAAATCAGTAAAGCACAGTCTTATGAGTTGCTGACATTGATTGATGGGGACAAGGAAAAAGGTGTTTTGGTAGAGGCTCAAGTAATATGGAGAGATGTCTACGATCTGGCAGAAGAGCTGAGTGCCAGATACTCTGACCTAACTGGCAACAGATCCCTTGATATCCTCCATGTTTCAATCGCGCTCACGCTTCAGGCGGAGCACTTCTGGACTTTTGATCAACGCCAGCACAAGCTGGCCGAATTGTCCGGCATGGAAGTGAACAAACTCTCCTAACAAACAAATATTTCTGACTTCCGTCGCAGTTTGTCACAACAGCAGAAACAGCGAGTGACCTGCGGCAATACAGTCGCCACGTGAAAGCAGTCGTGAAGATTGGAGCCGCTCGTCGTTGACACAGACTCCATTCTTCGACCCCAGATCCTCGATCACTGCAAAGCCGTTTTCATTAACTGTAATCTGGAAGTGCCGTTTCGACATCCATTTGTCATCGATCTGCCAGCTCTCACCGCCTGCTGCCGGATGGCGACCTACTACCAACTGGTCGCTACCTGCCAACTCCCGCACCTCTTCGCCCTTTTGTTGAATCAGACAGAGAGCATAGTGACCGGACTTTTCCTCGACAACCGCCTGCGGCAATCTGCCAGTCTTGACCAGTCCCGCACCAATAGCCATCACGCGGCTCAGCAGAGAGGGCGGCATGTCCTGTTCGTTCAGCAGTTCCTGGGCTGCCTCCGCCAGGGTACGTTCATCAGCCTTTTTTCATTTTCCCTCTCCTCGTTTAACATGCTCTCCAGCAGGTCCAGCAGATCTCCACTGCTATACTCGATCGACTTGATGATTGCCTTAATGTCGCGCATGACTCGACTTCTGAGCTGATAAATAGCGTTGGGCTTCATGCCATATTTCTGAGCCAGCTCATCTACGGAATACGTGCCGGAAACCAGTGCAGTGAAAACCTCCTGCGACTGACACGTATAACGACTGCCATCGAACACCCGCCGCAACAGCAGCACCCAGATCTCGTGTGTAATCTCCAGCCGTTCAGCCACTGCATCGGCATCTCTCTCCATCGACTGTCTCTCCAGGGCGATATCCGTCACCTCCGAGCTGATCTGCAGTTTCCTGTCTTTCGCGTGTTTTCGCAGCAGAGTTTTGACTTTGTTGACGACAATGCCATATAGGTATCCCCTGAAAGTTCCCTTGTTTCTGTCATATTCGAACGTAGGAAACTGCTTCATCAGAGCAATCATGGTTTCCTGCATGACATCCTCAAACATCTCGGGCTGCAGGCTCCCGTACCGGCCGAGGAGTCCGTAAAGGATACTCTTGATGAAGTGGCTATAGGTCTTCTCGAAGTATGCCCATCGGGCAGCATCGCCGGTATCCCGCAAACTGCGCAGGAGGGTTGAAGAAGTTATCAGTTCGTCGTTCGAGTTCATTTTGTCATCTTACCATGTTTGCCGGTCTATAAGCTATTCTCCTCAAGGCCTCAAAATCTTATGGCATACGAAAACACAAATATTCGCAGCTTTGGAGATCCCGGCAGCAAACTCACAACCGTAAGATTTCAGCATCAATGCGAGAATAGCTTGTATATGGGATGGGTTGCTGCGCGTCCATTCCGTAACTTCAATCACAGCAGCAAAGAGGGATGATCGTATGCATGGTCTAAAATCAAAGAATTATATTGAAACAGGCTTTAAAAGTCTGGATACAGAACCTCATCACTTTAGCTTGGGAGAACTCATTATCATTGAGGGAAGACCAGCGATGGGTAAAACTCAATTGCTGGTAAACCTGGCTTTAAATATCTCGCTGAAAAAACCGGTTCTGTTCTACTCCTTCGAAATGCTGGAATCTGTACTTTCTGAAAGAATGCAGGCGGTATTATCTTCTGTGAGTATGGATAAAATGAGGCAAAACGAACTAAATGGAGAGGAAACCGCACAACTTATGCTAGCTCAAGCTGATTTTGATAAACTTCAACTTCACATCAATGATAGTTCAAGCAATTGTTCAATCAGTGCATTTGAGGAACATTGCAAGCAAATGATTGAAGAAAAAGGCATTAAGGTGATTTTTATTGATTATATCCAACTGATGAATGCGAAGCGACTTGGCCATCACAAAAATAGGGAAGCGGAAATGAGTTGCATCAGTCAAATATTGAAAGCCATTGCAAGAGAGCATGACGTATGCGTTATTGCTTCCAGTCAATTCAGCAGGCCAGTCGAAATACGCGGGGGCGACAAACGACCAATTTCTCCTACGCCTACTCGTGGCGTGACACCTGCCATTGAGCAAAGCGAACCAGCAGGAGGCAGAAGCGGGTAGGCGTAGGATGCAGTGCCTTGTTAGACTCAGTGTTCATTTTGCTTCTTGGGGATACTCCGCCGATCTATTCGCTTTGGGTCTCGTGGTGTCATGTTTTTTCTGCCTGACAGTGTTACTGAGCTGATTTCTCAATACTCATGGGTCATTGTTATTCCCCAGGCCGGAGGCCATGTGTGTTGCTGCGCTTCTGAATACGGAACGAGTGCAAACCCGTTCCGTATTCAACCGTTCCTGCCTGTATTTTACAAAGCTGGAGTGTGGAAACCTTTGCCCGCTCCGTCAGGATGGCGAGGGCAGCGGCTGTTGACCAGAAAGCGAATTGAAGTCGCTTTGGCACCGCACATACTGCAGGTATATTGCTGCTTTTCACTGCCTTCATACAGGACGTGCTTTCCTTTGCCGGCCCCGTCAGGATGACGGGGACAATTACTACCTGTTAAGAATCGGACAGATGATGCGTAGTTCCCGCAGTATTTGCAATAAAACTTCTCAGCCATTCTTTACTCCTCAGGCCCGGGGCCTGTTTTAGTTGCTGCGCTTGTAAAGTTACGGAACAGGTGCAGCAAACCCGTCCCGTATACAAGCTATTCTCGTCTTGATGCAGAGATCTTACGGTTATGAATTTGCTGACACACCAATTGTCTTCCTGAACCAGGCTTCATACTCGTTCAGTCGCTTTGTTACAGCCCCAATATCAATAACCTCGTTATCTGACCCAAGCCACACATGACGGGGCACAATGGCAACGGTCATGTATGTCCCACAGCCAAATCTGCCTGGGCGTTGCAAGCCCATGTTGTCTTTCTCTGAGGCCGAAACCAACAACTCATGATAGTGGTTTCGCGTTTCGCTGTGATTTTCGTAAACTTCGCCGATTTTAAAACAGAGGTCTCCCTGCTCAATCTGCATGTAGAGGACAGGGTGATTGTCCGGCTCATGCCAGTTGAGAACCAGGTTCCAGAAGCCACCTGCTGGATTGGCAACATAATGCCATTTAATGATGTCACGTTCTGCTTCTAAAGTCTGATAGAAACCCTTCCAATTGGGATCATCCCAGTCACCAATGGGGTTCTTTGAGAAACTGAACTCAAGGTCATTTAACCGGTGCAGATAAATTCTGAAATCATTGTAAATGTCGCTTTCCACTTGATGCCCATCCAGAACTTCCAGCAAACAATTTCGTGTGATAATTTTGAACCCCTCCCGTGTTACGTCGTCACGATTAAATTGCGACTCACTGTGGGTCTTGATATACACACAAACCAGTTTGCGGCCATTCTCTTCGCACCACTTTTCAGCCGTTTCACGGTAACGCCGCAACTGGTCGGAATGCTGGTCTGTTCCCGTCTTGTCTTCAATGATTATGAAATGGCTATCGTTGACTTCAGCCCAGATGTCGATGTTTTCCCATTGCCTGCCAGCTTCGACTTTTTCAATTCTGACAGTACTATTTCCACCTTCACCAGTTTTCAACAGCTTTGTCACAAAGCCGGTTGCCGCTTTGTGCAAGGCCGGATTATGGGTGCCGCAGCTTGGATCGGACCATTTCAGCAGCCAGGTAATCACGGCATCCTGACTCAGCTCCCTGGTTGCGATTGAGAAAAGATTAGGCTTACACTTTACGTTCATGACTATACTCCTCTTTGTTGCGTATCGAAAAACCCGCTGATGACAGCACGCCAGACTGGTTGTAAATCTGGCGGAGCAAAGTTACCTGGAGTTTAACTACCAACGCTTCTACTTTCACTGCTGCGATTAGTAAACATGCCCCAGAAGCAGCATTTTTCTGGGGTATTTATATGTTATTCACTTTTGGATGAGAAAATCTTACGGTCTGCATTATTTTTATTTTGAACTGACTTTCACAGAAATTGAATTTCCACAACAAAGCGCATAGAATTTCATTATGCAATGCGATGCTGTAATGGGTGCTGTATCAGGTCTTGTTTCATTAGATGGCTAGCTGTATTATCCTGGATGCATCACTCATAGAGGAAGGGTGCTCATTATCCCAAAAGGAAGGTTGCACAATGAACGTTTGGCTTCTTGCTATTGACAGAAATTATTCCAGCTACGAAGAATTGAAGATCAGAAATGAAGTAGCCCAGGGATGGTCTGCACTTGGAGACCTGTCTGCCCTGTTACCGGACAACGACCAAAAAGCTCCAAGAGATAAATCTAAATTCAGGGATATCATATATAAAATGGTTGATTACGTTTACGGAGGATGGGATGATCCCAGGGACCCGGGGCGCGTCATACTCAACCTTGTTTCAATAAAAGATGGCGATTATGTAATCTGTTGCGAAGGTGAAACGATTCGAGGCATTGCCAAAGTTGCTCAGAACTCGAGCTATAAGTTTAGAGACCCATATCAGTTTGATTATGCACACGCCATGGGTCCTGTTAGTGAGTGGCAAGAAATAGTGTCGGATGACCATGGGATAAAAATCGCATCTATGGGGCCAGTAGGAATAAACTATTACCACGGAGATGTCGATATTCCCGCTTTATTTGAAAAATACAAGAAAATCACGAATGAATGAGTAGCAGAGCAGAGATCGTAGTTGTCATACTCTACCCCACAAATTACCCTTAAACACTGCAAATATAGAACAACTACAGGCAAACGTCAGTAATCCAAATATTCCAAAGTGGGAGGCAAAACTTGCTGGTTGAGTTAGCGTCGGCCGGTAGGTTATACTGCGGAGTTCAACCAAGAGGCTCAAACATGAACAGAAAAATCCTGACCTTTTCCGTACTGCTGGCTTTCGTATCCGGCGCTTTTGCCGCTGACAAAATTGCCACGGTCGATCTCGAAACTGCCATCGGCTCACATCCCGATACCGACGGCAACAAGGAAACGCTGCGCGACACCCAGAAAAAATACGAAGACCAGCGCGATGCCCTGCGTGACAAAGTCGAACGTCTGCAGGAAAACTTCGTCCAGGCCAGCGAACAGGCCAACAACCCCGCTCTCAACGAAAAAGCACGCGAAACCCAGAAAAATATCGCACGTGAGATTCTGGGCGAACTGCAGAAAGAGGAACACAACCTCAAGCAGCTCATCGCCCGCCTGCAACGCAGCCTCAACGAGACCGAGCTGCTGCTGTTTGAAGGCACGATGAAGACTATCGACGAAAAAATCGCCGAAATCTCCAAAGAACGCGGTATTACGCTCGTACTCGACAAGTCAGCCATCCGGCCCGGCGCTCCCGTGCCTGTCGTTCTCTGGTCCGCACCCACGATCGACATCACCGAAGAGCTGGTCAAACGTATCGGTGGCACGATCAAGCCAGCCGAATTGCAGGAATGAAATTGACTGTCAACGAACTCGCGGCCAGAGTCGAAGGACAGGTCGAAGGCGACGGCTCGCAGCCGATTTCCGGCGTCGCTTCGCTGCGTGAGGCACGGTCCGGCGATATCTCCTTTCTCAGCAATCCGCGTTATGCCCACCAGGTCGAGGCCTCCGCTGCCACAGCCGTGGTGGTCCGTTCCTCGTGGCAGGGTCCGCACTCTGCCACACTGATCCGTGTCGCTGATCCCGATGCCGCCTTTGCCAGGCTGGCTCCGCTCTTTGCCCCGCCCCCCGTCATTCCCGAGCCCGGTATCCATCACACGGCGATTATCGGCGGAAATGTCGAGCTGGCACCCGATGTCCATATCGGTGCCTATGCAGTTGTCGGACGAGGTAGTCAGATCGGTGCCGGGACCATTATCGAGGCTCATGTCGTTGTCGGGGAAAACTGCCGGATCGGTGCCGAATGCCGCATTTTCCCCCACGTGTCACTGCGTGAACGTACCCTGCTGGGAGACCGTGTCCGGATCCATAACGGCACGGTGATCGGCAGCGATGGTTACGGTTACAATGTCTCTGCCAATCCCGACGGCGCGCCGCTGGTCGAAAAAATTCCCCAACTGGGTGCCGTCACCATCGGCAACGATGTCGAAATTGGCGCCAATGTCACGGTTGATCGGGCCCGTTTCGGGTTCACCCGTATCGGCAACGGCGTCAAGATCGACAACTTGGTACAGATTGCCCACAACGTCCAGATCGGCGACTACTCCGGCATCATCGCCCAGGTCGGCATCTCCGGCAGCAGCCGCATCGGCAGCGGCGTTATCATCTGGGGTCAGGCCGGTTTGGCCGGACATCTTGAGGTCGGTGACGGGGCCCAGGTTCTGGCTCAGGCCGGTGTTACCAAGGATGTGCCGCCCGGTGCGATAATCGTCGGGTCTCCGGCTGTTGATCGCCGTGAGGCCATCAAGGTTTTCGGCCTCGTCCGCACGGTCGAACGTCTGACCCGCCGGGTTGAAGAGCTGGAGCAGAAGCTCAAAGAGACCGGAAAATCTGAATAACCCGCGACGGGACAATAAAATGAAAGTTCTGGTTACCGGCGGTGCCGGCTATATCGGCAGTATCACAACGAAAGCCCTGCTCGATGCGGGTCATAAAGTTTGCATATTCGACAGTCTGGAGCTGGGACACCGGGCGGCAATCGATCCCCGGGCGGAACTTCTCGTCGGGGATCTGCGGCAGGAGAACGACATCGACCGTGCCATGGCCGGGGCTGCGCCAGATGCCGTGATGCACTTTGCCGCCTATGCCCTGGTCGGCGAGTCCTGTCAACAGCCCGAAAAATACTTCCGCAACAACGTTCAGGGGGGGCTCAACCTGGTCGAGGCCATGCGTCGCCACAAGGTGCCGCGCATCATCTTCTCCTCCACCTGTGCCACCTACGGACAACCCGAAAAACTGCCGATTACCGAAAACACGCCTCAGCAGCCGACCAACCCCTATGGCCAGAGCAAGCTGATGCTTGAGGAAATCCTGCGCTGGTACGGCGAAATCCACGACTTGAGCCATATCAGCCTGCGCTACTTCAATGCCTGCGGCGCCAGCGGTGACCTGGGTGAGGACCATCAGCCCGAATCGCATCTGATTCCCAATGTGCTCAAGGTAGCACTGGGTGAAAGCGAACAGGTCAGCATCTTCGGCAATGATTACAACACCCCCGATGGAACCTGTATCCGCGATTATATCCATGTCGAAGACCTGGCTGCCGCCCATCTGGCCGCCCTTACGAGCGGCTATTCAGGCGCGCTCAATCTCGGCACGGGACGCGGTTTTTCCGTACTGGAAATTGTCGAAGCCGCCCGTAAGGTGACCGGTCTGGATATCCCCGCCCGCTTCGAGCCGCGCCGCCCCGGCGATCCGGCCGAGCTGGTAGCCGACCCCTCGCTGGCGGCCGAAGTGCTGGGATGGCATGCCGCCTATACTGATCCGGCAGCCATCATCGCCACCGCCTGGCAGTGGCACCAGCGTTTCCCCCGAGGCTATGCCGCAGAGAAAAGTTAGCAGAGAATATCCCGCAGCCATGGACAATTGGTACTACCGGCAGAACGGTGAACAGCAAGGGCCTGTCTCGCAGGAGGCTCTGATTGAGCTTTTCCGCACGGGACAGCTACCGGTCGAGGAATTGGTCTGGTCACCCACGATGGAGGACTGGCAGGCCGCCTATACGATCCCCGGGCTGCTGCCCCCGGAACTGATTCCACCACGGCTTATCGCATCGGACCAGCCGGCATCTCTTGCCCCGACCGGCCCCCAGGCCCGTCCCTGGTTGCGCTATTGGGCACGGTCACTGGATATGGTGATTTTCTCTCTGCCGCTGGCTCTTGTATTTTCCTTGGTTTACCCCAGACTGCTGGCAATTAAACCGGGCTATCTCAATTTTCTATACGCCCTGGCTTATATTTTCGTCGAACCTCTCATACTTTCCACCTGGGGCACCACTCCCGGAAAGGCTCTGCTGAAAATACGGCTGCGCAAGGCCGATGGCAGCAAGCTGAGCTACTATGAAGCACTTGTCCGCTCGGTCAAGGTCTGGATTCGCGGTCTGGGCCTGGCATTGCCTGTCATCAACATGATCACCCATGTCATGGCCTATCAGCGTCTGCTCCAGCAGGGACGTACCTCGTGGGATGAAGACGGTGGTTTTACAGTCACGCACCAGATCCTCGGCACTCAGCGGATCATGCTCGTTGTGATTGCCTTCGTGGCCTTTGCCATGCTTATTGCAGTCGGGATACATGAGGTCATCCAGGAAATATAACCCGGCATCCGGCTAATCCAACGGGGATAAAAATCCCCGCATCGGCTCCCTCAGGCTGTCGCATCAAAATCTTTCTGCACCGCATCCCGAAAAGCGGCATCTGTCAGATATGCCACAGCAATGTCTCCCATGGCCGCTGCCGCCCGCAACATGTTTTCGCGTCCGTAATCCGAATTGGCCGCCGCCGTGATCTCTACCGAGTGTCC
>CAZMGQ010000060.1:0-9288 GCA_964565855.1 uncultured Lentisphaerales bacterium
CCACATCCGGCTCGAGTGCCTACGTTCAAACCGACAAATTCGGTAATACGGGCGACGGAAACTTCACCTATACCGGCACCGTCTCCAAAGCACCGGTAGTACCGGGGTCAGTAACGGTTCGCCTGGGCAATACCGGGACTTTCAGCGACGACGGTTCGGGTAACCTGGCACAGGTCGGTGGCGGAGGCGCAGGTTCGATCTCCTATGCTACAGGTGCCTGGTCAGCCAACCCTGAGCCAGATGGACCTCCGGGTGAACCCATCAGCGTTACCTACCAGGTGGCAGCCACCAGCGGTACAGCCGTGCCCGGCAATACCGGGGCAGCAGTGCATAACATCACTGTCAACCAGACCGGCAACCTGATCCACCTCACCGACAGCCGTGGCAAGTCCTTCGCCGGACAGATCACCGGTTCGGGCGGTGTTTCCGACTCCACCGAGGCTGGCAGTGTCAGGCTGATTTTCCAGGCTACTTCAACCGATGGTACGGTTACGATCAAAGGCGCCCTGACCGGCGACTGGACCGGTGCCGTCATCAACCCCGATGGTCAAACCACCAGTGGGGGCGTACTCACCAACCGTCAGTTGGAAGGTACCTGGATTGAGGGGCGCGTACAGGGCAGTATCGTCGCAGTCAGTGGCGAAACCACTACCGCTGTTATCCCGGGTGGTGGTGTAGTGCCCCCGACCCCCATGCCGTAACGCAAGCCAAACAGATAGAATCTGCTTTGAGTGCCATCGGTTACAGGTTACGCCTGTCTGCCGGTGGCACTTTTCGCAAGTAGAACAGGTCATCAGGCTGCAAGTACAGCCGCTATTCACAGGTGAGAAATGCGTCAGGAAAACCTTTCTTTTGATTTTTGTGTTGTCGGCGGTGGACTCGCCGGCCTGATTGCCGCCGTTTCGGCCGCCCGCCACGGTGCACGTGTCGCCCTGCTGCAGGACCGTCCGATCCTGGGCGGCAACAGCTCCAGCGAAGTCCGCATGCATGTCTGCGGTGCCCACGGCCGAAATAACCGCGAAACCGGCCTGCTGGAAGAACTGCTGCTCGACAACTTCTACTACAACCATACCCCCAGCTATTCAATCTGGGATGCCGTTCTCTATGGCAAAGCCCAGTATCAGCCGGGCCTGACGCTCTTCCTCAACACCACCGTCAACTCGCTCGAAATGGATGGCGCGCGGGTCAAAGCCGTCCACGGCTGGCAGTTGACGACCGAAATCCGCTACCGCATCGAAGCCACCCTCTTTGCCGATTGCTCCGGCGACGGTATTATGGCCCCCCTCAGCGGGGCCCATTTCCGCATGGGTCGCGAAGGGCGCGACGAGTTCGGCGAATCGATTGCTCCGCCCGTACCCGACAACAAGACCATGGGCATGAGCTGCCTCTTCCAGGCCCGCGAATATGCTTCGCCCCAGCCCTTCACTGCCCCGCCCTGGGCCTACGAGTATCGCGACGGTGAACACCTGCTGGCACGTGGGATCAACCTCTTCCATACCAACTTCTGGTGGATGGAAGTCGGTGGCGAGCACCACAGCATCCACGACACCGAACGTTGCCGCGAAGAACTGCTGCGCATCGCCTTCGGCGTCTGGGACTATATCAAAAACCATGCGCCCGACCGCGAACAGTGGGCCAACTACGCCCTCGACTGGCAGGGCTTCCTGCCCGGCAAGCGCGAAAGCCGTCGCTACTATGGCGACCACATCCTGAACCAGTCCGATGTCGAGGCAGCCGGACCTTTCGAAGATGTTGTGGCCTATGGCGGCTGGACGATGGACGACCACTTCCCGGCCGGCTTCTATCATCCCGAAGCTGGCACGATCTACCATCCGGCTCCCAGTCCCTTCGGTATTCCCTACCGCAGCCTCTATTCACGCAATATCGACAATCTCTTCTGTGCCGGACGCTGCCACAGCGCCACCCACACCGCCATGAGTGCCACCCGCGTCATGGCGACCACTTCCCTGATGGGCCAGGCCGTCGGTACCGCCGCCGCTATCGCCGTCCGTGAAGGACTCGATCCGCGTGGTGTTTATCAGGAGCGTCTCAAAGAACTGCAACAGACCCTGATGGATGATGACTGCTGGCTGCCGGGCTTCCTGCGCGAAATTCCGGCCCACTCACGCGAGGCCCGGCTCAGCTCGGCTGCCGGGGATGCCGAAACCCTGCGCAGCGGCATGGATCGTCCTGATGCAGAAAACGAAAACTGCTGGATTGCCCCGCTGGGCACTCCTGTGGAGTATCTCTTCGCAGCCGAAAGCGAGGTCAAGCTGGCGCGTATTACCTTCGACAGCGATCTCGACCGCAAGGATCCCTCCCGCCGCGGCGGTGAGGATCGTCTGCGCAACATGCGCCATTTCGTCGCCAACGACGATGTGCCCTTCACCCCGCCGGCCACCCTGGTACGGGACTTCCGGATCGAAGGTCTGGGCAGTGATGGCAACTGGGAAACGATCGAACGTTGCGAAGGCAACTTCCAGCGGCTGGTGCGGGTCAAACTCGGGGGCAGCTATCGCGGTGTACGCCTCGTGCCCGAAACCACCTGGGGTGCTGAAGAGGCCCGCGTCTTCGCCTTTGAAGTCAGCTAGCCCTACCTTTTCAGAACCCTACGGAACTTTCTTCCCCATTGCCGTGGCGTAGTCTATACTCTGCCACATGCGAATTACAGGAGGAGAATTGCGGGGGCGCCACCTGAAGGTGCCTGCCGGTGCGGCCTTGCGCCCGACGCAGGATGCCGTGCGGGAGGCGCTGTTCTCGATGCTGATGCTCGAGGTGCCGCAGAGCAACTTTCTCGATCTCTTTGCCGGGACCGGCTCGGTGGGGATCGAGGCCTGGAGCCGTGGTGCCGCCACCGTGACCTGGGTCGAGTCCGATCGTCGCACAACCCGCACCCTCAGGGAAAACGTCGACACCCTCTGTGGTCCGGGAGATCACCGGGTGGTAACAGACGATGTCTTCCGCTGGCTGGAGCGCGGCGACCGGGGGCCCTCCTGGGATCTGGTGTTTGCCGATCCGCCCTACGGCGACGCCACGACCGATGACGGCATCGAACAACTGCTGGTGCTGCTGGCCGCCTCGGGTCGCATGGCTGCCGGGGGCATCTTTGTCGCCGAACAGCGTACCGGACGTCCCATGCCGCAGGCACCGGGCTGGAACCGCATCAAAGACCGGCGTTACGGTCAGACCAGGCTGGTCATGTTCAGCCCTTTGTCCTTCAACACGTAAAGGAAAGGAGCAGCAATGTCCCGCTCCAAAATTATAGTATATCCGGGTACCTTTGATCCACTGACGCTCGGGCACCTCGACCTGCTGTCGCGCTGTGCCGATCTGTTCGATCATGTCGTGCTGGCGGTCGCCGGCACAACCTCCAAGGCCGGCTCCATGTTTTCCTGCGAGGAACGGATGCAGATGGCCGGCGAAGTTGTCGCCGACTTGCCGAATGTGGCTGTCAAACGCATGGATGGCCTGCTGGTGGACTTTGTGCGCCGGGTAGGTGCCAGGGTAGTGCTGCGCGGCTTGCGGGCTTACAGCGATTTCGAATATGAGTTTCAGATGGCGCTGACCAACCGCAAGCTCGCACCGGAGATTGAAACTCTCTTCCTGATGCCCAAGGAGGATCACAGCTACGTCAGCTCCAGCACTGTCAGGGAGATTGCACGCTATGCTGGCGACACCAGCCAGTTTGTGCCGCCGGCAGTGCAGCGTTACATCGAGCGGCGGCTAGTTGTTGATCGGCTTTCGGCCGGAGACAAGGAGGGGCAGGAATGATCATCGATATTGCCCGGCTGGATGAGGATGGCGAACACCTGACAGGCGAAGATCCGTCACACATCCTGGGTTTGGACCCCGAGGACGAGCTGCTGCATCCGGTCGCACCGGTTGCCTGGGATATCGAGGCGGAGATCCTCGGCACCGAGCTGCTCGTGCGCGGCACAGTCCGGACACAGTTCGGCGGTGTCTGCTGCCGCTGTGGCGGACCGCTGGCGATCGAGATACAGGACCCCGAGTTTTGTGTGAGCGTCGAAATCGACGATGAAACCCAGGAAGTGGACTTGACCGATGAAGTGCGGGAGTCTATACTGCTTGCCCTTCCCAGCCACCCGGTTTGTCGCGAGGATTGCAAGGGACTCTGTCCCCGCTGCGGTCAACGCCTCGAACAGGGAGATTGTGGCTGCGAACCGTTTGTCAGTCCGGCCTGGGAAGCCCTGGCGGGGCTGGACATTCCCCCGGGGGACAAGGAAAGTTAAAACCGCAAGGCACGGTGCAACTGCGGCGAGGAGCCACGGTGCGCCGTTATACTTGTTGAATAGAGGATTCGAGCAATGGCAGTACCAAAAAGAAGAAAATCCAGGAGTCGCGTCAAAATGCGCCGCTCGCACCACAAGGCCGTGCTGGCCAGCGTCTCGGCCTGTCCGGCCTGCGGCTATCACCAGCAGGCCCACCGCGTGTGTCCGGGCTGTGGTGAGTACCGGGGCCGTAAAGTAATCTCCATCACCGATTAATCGGGTTGGTGTATAAGCAAGGCTTTTCCATGCGGATTGCTGTTGACGCCATGGGCGGCGATTATGCGCCGCGTGAGATCGTCCGGGGTGCTGTCGATGCCGTACGCGGCCTCGACGAGCTGACCTCGGTGATTCTCGTTGGCGATGAGTCGGCCATCAGGGCAGAGCTTGCTGCCTACAAGGGTGGCGACCACAGCAAGCTGGAAGTCGTTCATACTACCCAGACGATCGCAATGGATGAGTCGCCCGCCCAGGCGGTGCGCACCAAACGCGATTCATCGATCAATCGCGGCATCGGCCTCGTCAAGGATGGAAAGGCTGACGCTTTTGTTTCGGCCGGCAATACCGGTGCCATGGTGGCCGCCTCGATCTTCGGGCTGCGGCGGCTGCCGGGTGTCAAACGTCCGGCCATCGGCACAGTCCTTCCGACACTCGGCAACCCGGTGCTGTTGCTGGATGCCGGAGCCAATATCGACTGTGGCGAAGAGGAGCTGGAGCAGTTTGCCGTTATGGGCAGTCTCTACTCCCACGCCATCCTGCACCGCGAAAAGCCCCTGGTCGGTCTCCTGAGCATCGGCGGCGAGGAACTTAAAGGCAACGAGGTGACCCGCCGCACGGGTGAGAAACTGCGCCAGAACAGCAACATCAACTTCTGCGGCAATGTCGAGGGGCGTGATCTTTTCGAAGGCAAGACCGATGTTGTCGTCTGCGACGGATTTGTCGGCAATGTGGTTCTCAAAACCACCGAGAGTGTCTCCCGCACGATCGTACAATGGGTCAAGCAGGAGTTCACCAAAGGACCGCTGCGCCGATTAGGAACCCTCTGTCTCCTGGGTGCCATCCGGGAGATGAAAAAACGCATGGACCCCGAGCTGTATGGCGGGGCCCCGCTTCTGGGCGTGAATGGTATTGTTATTATCACGCATGGAGCATCCAGCAAGAAGGCTGTTTTTCACGCTATTCGTGTTGCGGCCGAGTCGGTCGAAGCACGCGTCAACACGCGGATTTCCGAACACTTGCGCAATTTGCGCACGGAATCACGGGACAACGTCAGCTAATGCAAAAGACTTCCAATTTACCTGCAATCACCATCTCGGGCGTCGGCTCTTACGTACCTGAAAGGGTGTTGGACAACCACGAACTGGCCACCATCGTCGATACCAGCGACGAGTGGATCACCACACGCACCGGCATTCACGAGCGGCGTATCGCCCGCGACGATGAGCCTTCGAGTGCCATGGCGGCCGAGGCCGGCCGCCGCGCCCTGGAGGCTGCGGGAGCGGCCCCCGAGGAGATCGACCTGCTGGTCGTCGCCACCATCACACCCGACTCCACCATGCCCAGTACCGCCTGTCGCGTCCAGCCGCTGCTGGGGTTGACCAATGCCACTTGCTTCGATCTCAACGCCGCCTGTTCGGGCTTTGTGTTTGCACTCGAAACAGCCCGGCAGTTTGTCGCCACCGGTGCCGCCCACAAGGCACTGGTTGTGGGTGTCGATAAAATGAGCGTGCTCATGGATTGGCAGGACCGCTCGACCTGTGTCCTCTTTGGCGATGGGGCCGGTGCCGTGGTACTCGAACGGGCCACCAGCAGCCGCGGGTTCCTCTCGGCCTCGACCGGCGGGGATGGCAGCATGGCCGATCTGTTGCAGGTACCGGCCGGTGGTTCGGCTATTCCTGCCAGCGAAGAGTCGATCCGTGAGCGGCTGCATTACCTCCGTATGGAGGGCAACCCCGTTTTCCGTGGCGCTGTGCGAGGCATGGCCGAGGTAGCTACCCAGGCCATCGAACAGGCCGGCATTACCCCGGCCGATGTCAGTTGCGTTATTCCCCACCAGGCCAACCTGCGCATCCTGCAGGCGATGGGCGACAAGCTCGGTATCGGGATGGATTCGTTTGTGATCAATCTCGACCGCTACGGCAACACCACCGCCGCCACCATCCCGATCGCGCTCGACGAAGCCCTGCGCGAAGGCCGTGTGAAGGACGGCGATCTGGTGCTTTTTGTCGCCTTCGGAGCCGGTCTCACCTGGGGCGCTTCGGTGCTCGAGTGGGGCCGCTGACCACAGTTTACAGTTACCAGTCAGGAGTCAAACCATGAAAGAAGTCCAGGACCTAATCAAGCTGTCGCACGCTGTCGGCGAACCGGATCTCGACGCAGTTATTCTGGGTGAGGGCAACACCTCGGTCAAGGGGCCCGACGACACTTTTTATGTCAAGGCTTCGGGCTGCAATCTGGCCACCCTGGGGGCCGAACATGCGGTCCACCTGCGCCGGGCTCCGCTCATGGCTCTGGTAAATGATGACAGCCCTGTCAGCGAAGACGACCTGCAGGCTGTTTACAGATCCTCCAAAGTTGACCCCTCCGTGGCCGCCCGTCCCTCGGTGGAGGCCATCTTCCATGCCCTGCTGCTGGGCTATCCCGGCGTCGGCGCCGTCGCCCATGTCCATGCCACCGCCGTCAATGCCCTGACATGCAGCCGAGGCTGGCCCCTGACTCTGGCCGGTCGCTTCTGTCCCGACGAAGCCGTTGTACTGGGTCCCGACTCGGTCTTTATTGATTACGTTGATCCCGGAGTCGAGCTGGCCCGCAGCATCCGCAAGGGAGTGGATGCCTATGTCGAGCGCTGGGGCGAAGCTCCCAAGGTTATTTACATGCAGAATCACGGCGTGATCGCCGTCGGTTCCGGCATCACCGAGGCCCATAACATCACCCAGATGGCTATCAAGTGTGCCCGTATACGCCTCGGTGCCATGCAGGCTGGCGGCCTCAATCCCCTGCCGGCCGATGTTATCGCACATTTGCTGGGGCGGCCCGACGAGAAGTACCGCCAGCAGATTCTGGCACCAGCCTGATGCTGTTCAGTTGCCCCTGGCGCCAGCGTTCGAAACCCAAGTTGAAAGCTGGAAAAATGAAAGAAACACTGCGACTGGTAATTTCGCTGACTGTAATTGCGGCAATTGCAGGTTTTTGCGTCGCTCTGGCCGAGGCCATCACCCGCGAACCGATTGCCGAGAAGAAGCGTGCCCAGTTTATCGAAGATTTGGGCGAAGTTCTGCCGGAAGGGCTGCCCGAGCCGGTCGAAATAGAGGTTACTCTGGCCGACGGCAGCACCAGAACGGTTCACCGTGCCGGTGATGCCGTGGCGCTCGAAGTCGTTTCAACCGAAGGCTATGCCGGCGATATCAAGCTGCTGATCGGTTTCCGGGGCGACGGCATTCTGCACAGCTACACCGTGCTCGACCACAAGGAAACCCCGGGGCTGGGCGCCCACATTGCCGGGAGCTACCGTAGTGCCATCACCAACC
The DNA here is from genome assembly GCA_964565855.1 of uncultured Lentisphaerales bacterium. Classification (GTDB taxonomy): domain Bacteria; phylum Verrucomicrobiota; class Kiritimatiellia; order RFP12; family JAZUKQ01; genus CAZMGQ01. The sequence continues at coordinate 7,814 of CAZMGQ010000060.1, forward strand.
GCCCCGCCGCCACTACTGTCTGGAAGGTCAGGCAGGATGGTGGCGAGATCGACGCCCTGACCGCCGCTACCATTTCTTCACGCGCCGTCTGCGATGCGATAGCACAAGCGACCGAAATACTGCGCCAACTTCCCGAATAGGAGCTGCATGGCCTGGCCGGTACGCCTGATCCTGATCATCCTGATCAGTTACATCATCTTCTGTCTGATCATGTTTGTCGGACAGAGGCGCTTCCTGTTTTTCCCGCAACGCTTTACACTCGCAAAAGCGGAAGCCCGCTGGCGGCGCGATGGCCTGCTGCCCTGGCCGGCCGGTGGCAGCGACTACCTTGCTCTCCACAAGCCTGCAGCTCTGGCGCCCGATGTTGCCGTGCAGGGCACCTTGCTACTCTTCCATGGGAATGCCGGATCGGCTGGAGATAGAGTCGCTTATTGCGATGTTCTGGGTCGGCTCGGCTGGCGCGTGATTCTGGCCGAATATCCCGGCTATGGGGCCCGTGAAGGCTCTCAGAGTGAAAAAGTTCTGCGCGAGGAGGGACGTGCCCTGGCTCACCTGGTACGCGAAAACTTCCCCGGTCGCCTGATCGTGGCCGGTGAGTCGCTGGGAGCGGCGGTGGCGGCAGCCGTGGCCGCCGACCCGACGCTTGAGCCGGAGGGAGTCATTCTGATCACACCCTGGGACAGGCTCACCACCGTCGCCGCGCACCACTATGGCCTGCTGCCGGTACGCTCCCTGTTGCGCGACCGTTACGACAGTGTCGCCTATCTGCAGCCGTATCGCGGCTGGCTGGCAATTGTACAGGCCGAAAACGACGAGATCATCCCCGCCGCCAGCACCTTGGCTCTGGTGCAGGAGTTGGCCGCCGCCGAGCCGCACCACATCACCATCCCGTCCGCCACCCACAACGACTGGTTCTGGCAGGTCAGCGAGCTCGACTGGCAGAAAATCCTGCCACCCGCCGAAAACGCAGACCCGAAGTAGAGCAGTTCATTTCCGATTAATCACAATGTCGTCGGCGGTGGCTGGCCTTTGGCGCGGGCAATTGTCCAGCGCAGCATTTCGCGTGGTTCGCGCACGCCGAAAATGAAACAGCCGGCCACAAAGCCGATCGCCGCCGCAATTCCGGCAACGCCCAGTCGCAGTACAAGCGAAACTATGCCCTGCACCGGCACAGCCAGCCGATCCAGCGCATAAATCCCCAGCCAGGCGGCTCCGGCGGCAGCCAGCGACATCAGCAGCGTTCGCAGCAGAAAACCCATCGTTGGCCAGAGCGGGAAGAGCGGCGCATTGCGACGCAGCAGCACGGCGAGGGTCGTTGTCTTGAGCCAGCGTGAGAGGGTCAGCCCCCCAGCTACGGCGGCCAGGGCCTGTCCGCCCTGCCACTTGAGCACCACGATCGTATAGTATCTGACGGCGATAGCGACCGCCGAGAAGATGATGCCGGTGAGGGCCACACTGAGGGTGCGGCGGTTGGC
>CAZMGQ010000061.1:0-9278 GCA_964565855.1 uncultured Lentisphaerales bacterium
AGATTACTATGTGGTGTCAGTGTCTTGACTCTGCCACAGGCTACGGGAATGCCAACATTTGATTTTGAGTTACTGTAATCTGATAAAATAATTTCCAAATTACTATGCGGTGGCAGTGTCTGGACTCTGCCACGGGTTACGGAGTGCCATTATATGATCTTGAGTTACTGTAATCTGATAAAATTATTACCAGATTACTATGCGGTGGCAGTGTCTGGACTCTGCAACGGGTTACGGAGTGTCATTATCTGATCTTGATCTACCGTAGTATGGTAAAATAATTACCAGATTATGGTTAGAAGTCTGATCCATTCCAATTTGGGGTGATTAATAGTTGTTTCGCTTTTACCTGTCCCGAGCTGGCTCGGGATTCCCAGGCGGGGCGGCACCCGCTTTTTATGTGGTAGAGTCCGACTTGTCTGACTAGTCTGACATGTCCGACCTTTGTAACCGTAGCCCGAAGTCCTGGCGAAGCTCGGCGCACCGTCAACATGTTTTGGTGCTTCCGCCTTCGAAGGCTACGGCGTGACAGGTAACGGAGAAACGCGCCCTGCCTTTATCAGAATACTGTTTTGCTTTCTCATGCGGCGACAAGGGCCTGTCGCCCTCCAAAGCAGATGCACACTTGCGTTCGGCTCGCGAGGACGCTCGCCCTCCAGATGCGCCGCCAATATCCTTTGCGGCGGTTCCGCCTCGGCGAAGCTCGCCCTGCCTTTTCAGTTTGGGGCACTTCAGCGCTTGGGTGGGGCGGCTTCGCGGACGAGGGTGCCGTAGTCGTCGCTCATGATCAGGAGGGAGATACGTTCGGCGTTGTCGAGTTCGTTGGAGTTGAGCGAGGCATAGTCGAAACGGCCGAGCAGGTCGGTATAGCCATCCTTTAGGAAACTGACTGCGCCGCCATTCTGCCGGGCGTAGCATTTGACGTAGGCGCGGGCGACGGGTTTGCCGGTCCCGGCATGGGTCACGACGAGCTGTCCGTAGTTTTCGATCACCTGTACCTTGAGCGTATTGGCATAGTAGGCCTGACTGCGACGGATGCCCTTGCCGAGGGCTTCGACCATGACGTTGCGGCTGGTGAACTCGCGCGGCAGGTCGAGCTGCGTCGGGTTTGCAGCGGCGCGGATCGGGATGGTGCGGCTCATGACCGGACGGATCCAGGAGAACTGCGCCGCACCATCCTGCAGGAAGGGACTGCGCGAGAAGAGCAGCTCGATATCCATCGGGTAGAAGTTGAGCGTGACTTCGCTGAGGTTGCGTGTATCGAGACGGATACGTCCGGCCTCGACTAGCAGTTCGAGTGCAGGCTCGGTCGCGGCCAGCTCGGCCTGGGCCTGGTCGCGCTTCTCAGGATCAGCGGCGACAGCCGCGCGCCCTTCGACCTGGCCGACGAAGCCCAGTAACTGGCTGAAGCGGTTGCGCCAGCGGTTGACACCATGCTCGGCATAGGGTGCGGCGTGGCGGCGGGCGGCAGCGGCTTCGCCCTGTGCGAGGGCCAACCAGGCGGCGAGGTAGTCGTACTGCATGGCTGAGGCAATCCGGTTACGCTCGACACGTGCGAACCATTCGATGGCCTCGCCGGTGCGCTCCTGCAACAGCATGTAGTAGGCCGTGGCGAGGGTATCGGCGGCGTCGAGCTGCGGTTTGTAACCGAGAACACGCATGAACTGCTGATACTGTTCGCGGAAGCGGCGGTTGAGAATCGTGCGCTGGGCACCGAGGGCGTGGGTGCGGGGGTTGACCAGCGGCGAGTATTCGAGGTGCTGGTAGTCGAAGCGTTCAACCGGATCAAGTTGCAGCAGGGGAGAAATCAGCCAGAGGCCGCAGTGGTCGGCGAAGGATGTGTGGCGCAGATATTCGGCGATGGCTGGCTGATCGTTGTGGTAGATGGCATAAGACCAGAGGGTCTGGTCGAAGATATGGCGCGAGCCGAGAATCTTGAGCACCTCGTCGTAGAAACTGCGCTCCTTCATGCGCCAGGCGATTTCGCTGAGCGCATCTTCGATGCGTGCCAGGTTGGCGGTGCGTAGGTATTCGAGCACCTGTTCGGGGGTACCGTTCTGAGAAATCCAGGGCCAGGAGGTGGTGTCGATCTGGGTCAACTCTTCGACCACATGAAAGACCTGTGGTGCAGCACTGCCGACTACCTTGTCTTCGACCGCAACCGTGACCGGATAGTGGGGGAAGTCGCCCGTGGAGGGGAAGTAGAAATAGAGCTCGCGTGTCTCGGTGCTGTAGGGTTCGAGCACGGTATGGAAACCTCGGGTCTGCAAACCGCTCTGCACCGGCATAGCACCGACCGGGATCTGACAGAGTGCCTGCAGTTTCCGGCGGTTGCCAGTGGGGTTGGTCAGCACAATCTGGGCACCATAGACCACCTGCGGCAGAAACTCATCGGTCACGAGCTTGTCGAAGCGCTCGCCATCTTCGATGCGATAACGGTCGTCGGCCCGGAAAAACTGCTGAGCGACGAGGATACCGCCGGGGATTTCGATCCGTTCGGCGGGACGGATTTCGCGATGGAATAGCAGTGCGGGTGAAGCCGCTGCCAGACTGTAGCTGACATCTTCGAGTTTTTCCTCATGTTCGGCGGCCTCGAAAGGCAAGTCACTGACAGCCAGGGCCAGCATCATTTCGGTGAAGTTGGAGACAGCCTCGATCAGGGCTGGTGAGAGGAAGGGGGTCCGGTCGTCGTGGGCGGCATAGTCCGACCAGAAGCGGTTGAGTTTGACCAGATCGGCCACTTGCTGTTCGATCGGCAGGTGCCAGTAGTTGTTCTCGGCCCATTCTTCGGTCTGGTCGAGCTTCTGGAAGAAACGACGCATCAACTGACGCTCTTCTATTTCTCCGGCAAAGGGGTCCATGCCAGCCTCAAGATCGTATAATACTTCTCCACTTTGGGCCTCTTTTTGTGCACGCTGTCGGCGTCCCAGGACAACGGGGCTTCTGACCGTTTTTGCTGCGTCTAAAGCTGCGGCGGGCCGTGCTGCGGGAGCGGCTGCCCGTGCTGCAAAAGCGTCACCACGCTGTTCAGGACTGCGAGACCCATAAACGCCCCGCATCACTGCAGGAGCCCGGGCCGCTGCGTTTTCGCGGACGGAGAGGATGCTTTCTGTCAGGGTAGAGTCTGAATCAAGGGCACTGCCCCTGATAGCGGTATCGAAGCGGTGGTTGAAAAGCTCCATATCGGGCGGGATGATGGCGACCCGTTCGCGGGCGTCACGTGTGATGGCATCGCGCCGGGCGGCGAGGCGTTTGCCGAGCAGGATTTTTTCGACGGCATTGAGGCGTCCGAAGCGCCAGGGTTCGAGCCAGGGCGTGAGGTCGTTGCCCAGCAGCCAGTGGTCGTGGAAGGTCTTGTCGCGTTTGTTGCGCAGGTAGGGTGCGATCAGTTCATCAAAAAACTGGCGATCCTTGTGGTAGAGGAAGAAGCTCAGCTCGTGACAGGCATATTTGGAGTAGAGTTCGCGCCGCCGTTCGGGTGTCAGCTTGTGCCATCCGGTGATGAAGCCGAATTCGGTGAAGTTGGCATCGTCGTTGAGAGTGGCAAGGAGCCGGTAAGCTTTGGCAACTGTGTCACAGTTTTCGAAGCGCGAAGAGACGACATCCTCAATCGTGGCAGTCTGACCGGCGACGAGTGGTGAAATCAGCTTCTGTTCAGCAAAAGTTTGCGCCGGATCCAGCCCGTTGACAAGCCGCAGCTCGCGCAGTTCGAGGGGAGTCTCTTCGAGGGCGATCTGACGCATCACAGCCGAGGTCGGGTCGAGTGCCAGCACCCGCAGCAGGGGCAGACCATGCAGTACCGCCCGTGGCAGAGTCAGCCGGCCCTCATCATCGGGCTTGAGGTTTGTGAAAACCACCGCCGGTTGTTTGAGAAAATCGAGACTGGCGAAAGCACCAGGATCGGGAACTGCACGGCCGAAAGAACGGCGACTCATCTCTGCCATCTCCTCCCCGGCAGCACTCCGGTCACTGAAGCTCCCGCCTGCATCCAGTTTTTCGGTGTCGGCATCGGTTTTACGCAGCGACCAGGGGTTGAGCAGCAGGCTGGGACGTTCGAGCATTACGCCGGCAAACTTCTCGGCATTACGACGGTCAATAATGTAGCGGAATTCATCGCCGATCTGGCGTCCCGACTGGTAAAGCGAGAGGGGGCTGAAGGTGCGCTGGTGTTGCAATCCCGGCAACCCCGAAAAGGCCAGTGACTGGTGCAGATTCCATTCGGGCAGGTAGCGTGTAGCTATGAGGTGGACACGGGTGCCGGGGTTGCTGTTGGCCAGTTGGATGGTGACCTGATCCTGATCGGGAGTAACACTCAGCACCTGCAAGGGGGCGAGACGCGGCGTTTCGAGAATGCGGCGGGGCGAAACGATCCGGCCGCCACCGGCGATGCCCTCTGTGAGGCGAATTTTGACAGTCTTGTCTTCGTCCCGCAGGTGTAGCGAATATTCGCCGGCCGGCAAATCACGAACTTCGATGAAGCCATCGGCAACAGCCAGAGCCTGATGCCAGTTGCGTACAAACTGGTCATGCCGGGTTTCGAGCAGTGAGACAGCGGCGAGGGGGTCAGCAGCATTGGGCTGATTGAGGGGCAGACGCTGTGTTTCACCGGCGATGCCGTGCAGGGCCGGGGGCAGAGTCCGGACTCTGCCCCCGGCCCTGCACGGCATCGCCGGTGAAACACAGCGTCTGCCCCTCAATCAGCCCAATGCTGCTGACCCCCTCGCCGCTGTCTCACTGCTCGAAACCCGGCATGACCAGTTTGTACGCAACTGGCATCAGGCTCTGGCTGTTGCCGATGGCTTCATCGAAGTTCGTGATTTGCCGGCCGGCGAATATTCGCTACACCTGCGGGACGAAGACAAGACTGTCAAAATTCGCCTCACAGAGGGCATCGCCGGTGGCGGCCGGATCGTTTCGCCCCGCCGCATTCTCGAAACGCCGCGTCTCGCCCCCTTGCAGGTGCTGAGTGTTACTCCCGATCAGGATCAGGTCACCATCCAACTGGCCAACAGCAACCCCGGCACCCGTGTCCACCTCATAGCTACACGCTACCTGCCCGAATGGAATCTGCACCAGTCACTGGCCTTTTCGGGGTTGCCGGGATTGCAACACCAGCGCACCTTCAGCCCCCTCTCGCTTTACCAGTCGGGACGCCAGATCGGCGATGAATTCCGCTACATTATTGACCGTCGTAATGCCGAGAAGTTTGCCGGCGTAATGCTCGAACGTCCCAGCCTGCTGCTCAACCCCTGGTCGCTGCGTAAAACCGATGCCGACACCGAAAAACTGGATGCAGGCGGGAGCTTCAGTGACCGGAGTGCTGCCGGGGAGGAGATGGCAGAGATGAGTCGCCGTTCTTTCGGCCGTGCAGTTCCCGATCCTGGTGCTTTCGCCAGTCTCGATTTTCTCAAACAACCGGCGGTGGTTTTCACAAACCTCAAGCCCGATGATGAGGGCCGGCTGACTCTGCCACGGGCGGTACTGCATGGTCTGCCCCTGCTGCGGGTGCTGGCACTCGACCCGACCTCGGCTGTGATGCGTCAGATCGCCCTCGAAGAGACTCCCCTCGAACTGCGCGAGCTGCGGCTTGTCAACGGGCTGGATCCGGCGCAAACTTTTGCTGAACAGAAGCTGATTTCACCACTCGTCGCCGGTCAGACTGCCACGATTGAGGATGTCGTCTCTTCGCGCTTCGAAAACTGTGACACAGTTGCCAAAGCTTACCGGCTCCTTGCCACTCTCAACGACGATGCCAACTTCACCGAATTCGGCTTCATCACCGGATGGCACAAGCTGACACCCGAACGGCGGCGCGAACTCTACTCCAAATATGCCTGTCACGAGCTGAGCTTCTTCCTCTACCACAAGGATCGCCAGTTTTTTGATGAACTGATCGCACCCTACCTGCGCAACAAACGCGACAAGACCTTCCACGACCACTGGCTGCTGGGCAACGACCTCACGCCCTGGCTCGAACCCTGGCGCTTCGGACGCCTCAATGCCGTCGAAAAAATCCTGCTCGGCAAACGCCTCGCCGCCCGGCGCGATGCCATCACACGTGACGCCCGCGAACGGGTCGCCATCATCCCGCCCGATATGGAGCTTTTCAACCACCGCTTCGATACCGCTATCAGGGGCAGTGCCCTTGATTCAGACTCTACCCTGACAGAAAGCATCCTCTCCGTCCGCGAAAACGCAGCGGCCCGGGCTCCTGCAGTGATGCGGGGCGTTTATGGGTCTCGCAGTCCTGAACAGCGTGGTGACGCTTTTGCAGCACGGGCAGCCGCTCCCGCAGCACGGCCCGCCGCAGCTTTAGACGCAGCAAAAACGGTCAGAAGCCCCGTTGTCCTGGGACGCCGACAGCGTGCACAAAAAGAGGCCCAAAGTGGAGAAGTATTATACGATCTTGAGGCTGGCATGGACCCCTTTGCCGGAGAAATAGAAGAGCGTCAGTTGATGCGTCGTTTCTTCCAGAAGCTCGACCAGACCGAAGAATGGGCCGAGAACAACTACTGGCACCTGCCGATCGAACAGCAAGTGGCCGATCTGGTCAAACTCAACCGCTTCTGGTCGGACTATGCCGCCCACGACGACCGGACCCCCTTCCTCTCACCAGCCCTGATCGAGGCTGTCTCCAACTTCACCGAAATGATGCTGGCCCTGGCTGTCAGTGACTTGCCTTTCGAGGCCGCCGAACATGAGGAAAAACTCGAAGATGTCAGCTACAGTCTGGCAGCGGCTTCACCCGCACTGCTATTCCATCGCGAAATCCGTCCCGCCGAACGGATCGAAATCCCCGGCGGTATCCTCGTCGCTCAGCAGTTTTTCCGGGCCGACGACCGTTATCGCATCGAAGATGGCGAGCGCTTCGACAAGCTCGTGACCGATGAGTTTCTGCCGCAGGTGGTCTATGGTGCCCAGATTGTGCTGACCAACCCCACTGGCAACCGCCGGAAACTGCAGGCACTCTGTCAGATCCCGGTCGGTGCTATGCCGGTGCAGAGCGGTTTGCAGACCCGAGGTTTCCATACCGTGCTCGAACCCTACAGCACCGAGACACGCGAGCTCTATTTCTACTTCCCCTCCACGGGCGACTTCCCCCACTATCCGGTCACGGTTGCGGTCGAAGACAAGGTAGTCGGCAGTGCTGCACCACAGGTCTTTCATGTGGTCGAAGAGTTGACCCAGATCGACACCACCTCCTGGCCCTGGATTTCTCAGAACGGTACCCCCGAACAGGTGCTCGAATACCTACGCACCGCCAACCTGGCACGCATCGAAGATGCGCTCAGCGAAATCGCCTGGCGCATGAAGGAGCGCAGTTTCTACGACGAGGTGCTCAAGATTCTCGGCTCGCGCCATATCTTCGACCAGACCCTCTGGTCTTATGCCATCTACCACAACGATCAGCCAGCCATCGCCGAATATCTGCGCCACACATCCTTCGCCGACCACTGCGGCCTCTGGCTGATTTCTCCCCTGCTGCAACTTGATCCGGTTGAACGCTTCGACTACCAGCACCTCGAATACTCGCCGCTGGTCAACCCCCGCACCCACGCCCTCGGTGCCCAGCGCACGATTCTCAACCGCCGCTTCCGCGAACAGTATCAGCAGTTCATGCGTGTTCTCGGTTACAAACCGCAGCTCGACGCCGCCGATACCCTCGCCACGGCCTACTACATGCTGTTGCAGGAGCGCACCGGCGAGGCCATCGAATGGTTCGCACGTGTCGAGCGTAACCGGATTGCCTCAGCCATGCAGTACGACTACCTCGCCGCCTGGTTGGCCCTCGCACAGGGCGAAGCCGCTGCCGCCCGCCGCCACGCCGCACCCTATGCCGAGCATGGTGTCAACCGCTGGCGCAACCGCTTCAGCCAGTTACTGGGCTTCGTCGGCCAGGTCGAAGGGCGCGCGGCTGTCGCCGCTGATCCTGAGAAGCGCGACCAGGCCCAGGCCGAGCTGGCCGCGACCGAGCCTGCACTCGAACTGCTAGTCGAGGCCGGACGTATCCGTCTCGATACACGCAACCTCAGCGAAGTCACGCTCAACTTCTACCCGATGGATATCGAGCTGCTCTTCTCGCGCAGTCCCTTCCTGCAGGATGGTGCGGCGCAGTTCTCCTGGATCCGTCCGGTCATGAGCCGCACCATCCCGATCCGCGCCGCTGCAAACCCGACGCAGCTCGACCTGCCGCGCGAGTTCACCAGCCGCAACGTCATGGTCGAAGCCCTCGGCAAGGGCATCCGTCGCAGTCAGGCCTACTATGCCAATACGCTCAAGGTACAGGTGATCGAAAACTACGGACAGCTCGTCGTGACCCATGCCGGGACCGGCAAACCCGTCGCCCGCGCCTACGTCAAATGCTACGCCCGGCAGAATGGCGGCGCAGTCAGTTTCCTAAAGGATGGCTATACCGACCTGCTCGGCCGTTTCGACTATGCCTCGCTCAACTCCAACGAACTCGACAACGCCGAACGTATCTCCCTCCTGATCATGAGCGACGACTACGGCACCCTCGTCCGCGAAGCCGCCCCACCCAAGCGCTGAAGTGCCCCAAACTGAAAAGGCAGGGCGAGCTTCGCCGAGGCGGAACCGCCGCAAAGGATATTGGCGGCGCATCTGGAGGGCGAGCGTCCTCGCGAGCCGAACGCAAGTGTGCATCTGCTTTGGAGGGCGACAGGCCCTTGTCGCCGCATGAGAAAGCAAAACAGTATTCTGATAAAGGCAGGGCGCGTTTCTCCGTTACCTGTCACGCCGTAGCCTTCGAAGGCGGAAGCACCAAAACATGTTGACGGTGCGCCGAGCTTCGCCAGGACTTCGGGCTACGGTTACAAAGGTCGGACATGTCAGACTAGTCAGACAAGTCGGACTCTACCACATAAAAAGCGGGTGCCGCCCCGCCTGGGAATCCCGAGCCAGCTCGGGACAGGTAAAAGCGAAACAACTATTAATCACCCCAAATTGGAATGGATCAGACTTCTAACCATAATCTGGTAATTATTTTACCATACTACGGTAGATCAAGATCAGATAATGACACTCCGTAACCCGTTGCAGAGTCCAGACACTGCCACCGCATAGTAATCTGGTAATAATTTTATCAGATTACAGTAACTCAAGATCATATAATGGCACTCCGTAACCCGTGGCAGAGTCCAGACACTGCCACCGCATAGTAATTTGGAAATTATTTTATCAGATTACAGTAACTCAAAATCAAATGTTGGCATTCCCGTAGCCTGTGGCAGAGTCAAGACACTGACACCACATAGTAATCT
>CAZMGQ010000062.1:0-9271 GCA_964565855.1 uncultured Lentisphaerales bacterium
TCCGCCTTGTCCTTCACTACGTTTGCTGTCACTGCTTCACGATCATTTCCTTTCATATGATTAGTTCATACCCATGCTGGGCACACTAGGATAGGCATTCCTGCCTGTCACAAGTGCAGTCCCGGTATCCGTTTCTGGACAGACATTCTTGCCTGTCCTACAGTTGTCCACAAGCACCAGCCGGGAAAAATGTAGGATAGGCATTCTTGCCTGTCCCAAGTGCAGTCCCGGTATCCGTTTCCGGACAGACAGGAATCTCTGTCCTACAGTTTTGATATGGACAGTGCCGTCGGAAAAACGCTAGATTTCACCTTATGTCTGTCACTGCCAAAGCTGTTGCCGTCGTTGTGCTCCACTACGAACGACTCGACTTCACCACTGCCTGCTACCAGTCTCTGGTAACTCAGACACATCAGCCGCTCAAGATTTATATTGTCGATAACGGTTCACGCAGCCACAGCCCAGACGAATTGAACGCAGTCTGTCCGACGGCGGAAATCCTGCACCTGGAGCAGAATCTGGGCTTTTCAGGCGGCATCAACAGCGGCATACGTGCCGCTCTGGCAGATCCTGCCATGGCCTGGTGCTGGATTCTCAATAACGACACCATCTGCCACCCCGACACCCTGCGCCACATGCTGGCTGCCGGCGAAAACAATCAGAAAATCGGGTTGGTCGGTTCGCCCCTGCACGAATCACGCAGCTCCGGTCCGCCACAAACCGTGCCGGCAGGCAAAAACCTCCTGCGGCCCTGGTATATCCCCGTCACAGCAAAAGACGGTGAGCTGCCCGACTTTCTATTCGGCGCCAGCCTGCTGATCCGTCGGGAACTGACCGAAGATATCGGTCTGCTGGATGAGGGCTATTTTTTCTTCTTCGAAGATGCCGACTACAGTCTGCAAGCCGGACGCGCCGGCTGGCAGATGGCCGTCGCCGAACATGCCGTTATCGAACATATCGGCTCCGGCACTATTCGCAACCTCAGCGAGATGCAGGCCCGCTGCTACCGCGCCGGCCATGTGCGGCTGCTGCGCAAGTTCAGCCGCTGGCCCCTGCTGTTCGCCCTGCCCCCCTTTGCGGCCCGGCTCGTGATCGACCTCTGTCGGCGACGCTGGGCCGCCGTCAGAGGCTCCTGTCGTGGGTGGCGTGCCGGCTGGAAATCGTCCGTCTAGTCCTCGGCCCGCAAAACCGTGTAAACAGTGTGTCCGTTGGGCAGACGCAACCGCAGGAGGATGCCATCGACATCTTCTTTGCCGAGCACTTTGCGCACTCCGGCCAGACTTTCAACTTCACGGCGGTTGATCGATAGCACCACACTGTCAACCACTACTCCACGTCGCTCAGCCGGACTGTTTTCCCGCACCTGAGTTACGCGCATCCCGGTCTGTTCACCCAGACCCATCTCACGGGCTTCATCACGCGACAGCGGGGCCAGCGCCAGTCCCCACTTGCGCAGGAGCATCTCGTTGAGCGAACTGTCATCCGACTTTCTGCCGGGTGAGCCACTACTGGCTGCCTGTCCGGGTGCATCGGCCAGGCGACCGACCTTAACAGCTATTTTCATCAGCTTTCCGTCACGATAAAGCTGCAAGTTGACTTTTGTACCTGGTTTGACCATCGCAATTGTGTTCCGCAGCATCGCATTGCCGGCCATGGGTTTGTCATCAACCGCAACAATAACGTCCCCTTCCTTCAGTCCCGCACGGGCGGCCGGGGAGTCCGGCTGTACTTCGGCAATCAGTGCCCCCTTGCGCTCAGGCAGGCCGAAGCTGCGCGCCATGTCTTCGTCTATCTCCTGCGGATTCAGCATTACACCGAGGTAGCCACGATCCACCCGCCCCTCACTGATCAACTGGTCCTTGATGCCGATCGCCATATTGATCGGTACGGCAAACCCGATCCCCATGCTGCCACCGCTGCGACTGAAGATGGCCGTATTGATACCGATCACTTCACCGTCGATATTCAGCAGCGGACCGCCCGAGTTGCCGGGATTGATCGCCGCATCAGTCTGAATGAAATCCTCATAATCGGTAATACGCATCCCGCTGCGCCCCTTGGCACTCACTACCCCGACTGTCAGGGTCTCCGAAAGTCCATAAGGATTTCCAATCGCCACGACCCAGTCGCCCACACGCAACTTTTCCGCATCACCCAGCGGCAGAACCGGCAAATTTTTGCCCTTGATTCTGATTACGGCCACCTCTGTCTGCTCATCGGTACCGATCAGTTCGGCGTCATAAGAGGTACCATCACGCAGTTTCACCCGAATCCGGTCGGCACCATTCACCACATGGTTGTTGGTCAGGATATAGCCGTCTTCAGAAATTATAAACCCCGATCCGGCTCCGCTGCGTTTGAATTCCCGCTGCTGCGGCGTACGCAATCGCCCACCGAACAACCGGTCCAGCAGCTCGTTGTCGAGGCCCTCAAAAGGATTGTTGAAGCGCAATGGCGCCCCTCCCAGCTTGACCGTACTCTCGACCTCAATAAAGACCACTGCCGGAGTTGCACGTTCGGCAATGTCGGCAAACCCCCGACGCAAATCAAAGGGCCGGTCATCGCTCTTTTTGTCGGCCCAGACCATGCCGGTCATCATGACGGCCAACAGGCCCAAAATCAGTTGAAATCGCAGTTTTCTGTCTCGGTTCATGGATCTACCTCCAATTTTGAAAAATAATCTCGTTTGTACAACGTTTGGCAACGTCGGCTTCCCTACCGCATAAGCTGTGCCAAAACCGTCCCCCCCTGTCAGCTCCTCCACAATCCCGCCTCCCTCCTCGTTATTAGCCCTGCAATCCGGCGAAATTGACACACCACGCGACAACTTGTCACTCGTCTTTAGCATTTGCAATATCTTTGCCATACCAGGGTCAAATATGATAGGTTTTGACCGGTTTTTGCAATGACCACTGACCAAATGACAAACCCTCTCAACCACAGTTTTGCCAATATCCCACTACAGTGGGTCGGCCCACTGAAGCTCACCGGAGACGTCGAGGCCGATGCGCTGATGCTGCCGCTGGCTACCTTCGAAACTCCCCTCTGGCCCTCGGTTGCCCGCGGTGCGAGGGCGACTGCCCATGCCGGCGGCATTGCCGTGACGCTTGTTGATGAGCGGATGAGCCGCTCGCTGCTGCTACAGGCTGCCTCGGCACGAGCGGCGCTGGATAGCCTGCATCAACTGCAGGAGCGGCAAGCTGAAATGGCAACCATCACCGCCTCCACCAGTCGTTTTGCCAGGCTGCTCGACTTTCACTTCCGCCTGCTGGGAAACCTGATCTACCTGCGGCTCGAGTTTTCGACCGGTGATGCCTCCGGACACAATATGGCTACCCAGGCATCTGACAAAATCTGCAACTGGATTATGCATGAGTATCCCGACCTCCAATATGTCTCGATTTCCGGCAACCTCTGTACCGACAAGAAGGTCTCGGCTGTCAACTCGCTCCTCGGACGCGGCAAAAACGTAATCTGCGAGGCCACGATCCCATCCCGGATCTGCCAGCGCTTTCTCAAAACCACCCCCGCCGCCCTGGCCAACCTGAATCTCAAGAAGAATCTGCTGGGCTCGATTGCCGCCGGCAGTCTGCAGAGTGCCAATGCCCATGCTGCCAATATGCTGCTGGCTTTCTATCTGGCTACGGGACAGGATGCGGCCAACATTGTCGAAGGTTCGCAGGTCATCAACCATGTCGAAGTCACACCCGATGGCGACCTCTACTTCTCCTGCACCCTGCCCAACCTGATCGTCGGTACAGTCGGCAACGGCAAGGACCTGCCCTATGTCCGCGATTGTCTGGAGCGACTGGGCTGTCTCGATCAGTCGGTGCCTCCCGGTGCCAATGCGCAGCGTCTGGCCTGTATCGCCGCCGCCTCGGTCCTCTGTGGTGAACTCTCGCTGCTGGCGGCCCAGACCAACCCCGGGGAACTGATGAACGCCCACATCAAACTGGAGCGCAGCCCACATGCCTGACGACCCGAACATCCAGATGCGCAAGCGGGAACATGTCGAAATCGTGCTCAACCAGCCGGAAGTCGAGCGTGGCGCAAGTGGCTTCGAGTCGATCCGGCTGCAGCATCGGGCACTGCCGGAGCTGAACTTTGCCGATCTAGACTCGTCTCTCGACTTTTTCGGCTACCGGCTCTCGCTGCCACTGCTGATCTCCTCCATGACCGGCGGCTCTGATGATTTTCTCAAGCGTATCAACCGCCACCTGGCCGAGGCCGCCCAACATTGCCGTATCGCCATGGCTGTCGGCTCACAACGGGCCATGATCGTCGACCCGGCCGCTGCCGACAGTTTTGATATCAGACGTTACGCACCTGATGTGCCGCTCTTTGCCAATCTCGGAGCAGTTCAGTTGAACTACGGCTTCGGCATCGATGAGGCACGGCGTGCGGTCGATCTGCTGGAGGCCGATGCACTCATTCTGCACCTCAATCCACTGCAGGAGCTGATTCAGCCGGAGGGTCAGGCCAACTTCAGCGGATTGGCCGAAAAAATCGGACAGCTCGCCGGACAGCTCACTGTGCCGGTCATTCTCAAGGAAATCGGCTGCGGCCTCTCGGCTGCCGATATCGAGCTGGGGCTACAGGCCGGCATCCGCTACTTTGATCTGGCCGGACGCGGAGGCACCTCCTGGAGCCGGATTGAGGCCCAGCGTTCCGACAACACTCTGGGTATGACCTTCCAGGACTGGGGTCTGACGACAGTCGAATCCCTGCGTCAGGCCCAACCATACCAGTCGCAGGCCACGTTCTTTGCCAGTGGCGGCTTAAGAAATGGCATTGACATGGTCAAATCAGTTATACTGGGCGGTCGCGTTTGCGGCCTGGCGGCACCTTTTCTGAAACCCGCCACCGAATCGACGGCTGCCGTTGTGGCCCTGATCGAGAGGCTGAAACGCGAATTTCAAACCACACAGTTTCTTTTGGGAGCGCAGAACATCGATGCACTGTTCCTGAACTCAGACCTGATTGCAAATTCCTGATCTTTTCCGGTTACCAGAATGAGCCCAGTTGTAGGCATAGACCTTATCCATTTCGCCATTTCCGATTTTTATCTCGACCTGATTACCCTCGCCAAGGTTCGCAAACAGGATCGCCGCAAGTTCCTGACCGGGATCGGCCAGGAGCGTATGGCTGTTGCACCGCCAGATGAGGATATTATCACCCTCGCCGCCAAGGCAGCCGAACCGATTCTGGCGCAAGGTTCGAGAGACCAGATCAGTGCCGTGATTTTTGCCACCGAATCCGGCATCGACCAGTCCAAATCTGCCGGAGCTTTTCTCCACAGATTATTGGAACTGCCCCACCGCTGCCGCCTCTTCGAGATCAAACATGCCTGCTATGCCGGTGCCGCCGCCCTGCAGACAGCCTGCAACATGGTGCGGGTGAATCCGGCCGAGAAAGTTCTCGTAATCGCCTCCGATGTCGCCCGCTATGACCTGGAAACGCCCGGCGAAGCCACCCAGGGTTGCGGCGCCATCGCGATGCTGATCACGGCAGATCCCTCGGTGATGGTTGTGGAGCCAGGCTCCGGCTACCACAGTGACGATGTCAGAGACTTCTGGCGCCCCAATTACCGGGCCACCGCCATCGTCGATGGCAAGTACTCGATCAAAGTCTATCTCGACTGTCTGCGCAACGCTTGGCAACACTTTCGTGAGATTACCGGTCGCAACCTGGACTCGATTGATTACTTCTGCTATCACGCACCCTTTACCAAAATGGCTTCCAAAGCCCACCATGAACTGCTCAAACTTGAAGAATCGAAGTCCACTGAAGATCAGATCAACAGCAGGATAGGCTTATCGCAGCTTTACAACCGTCAGATCGGCAACAGTTTTACCGCCTCCCTCTTTATCAGCCTCTGTTCCCTGCTCGATCACCAGTCGGATCTGGCGGGCAAACGGGTCGGTTTTTTCAGCTTCGGCTCCGGCTGCAGTTGCGAGTTTTTCAGTGGACTGATCCAGCAGCATTACGAATCCTCGCTCTTCAAAGACAGCCATGAGAAACAGGTCAGGGAACGCCGTGCAGTCAGCTATGAAGAGTACCTCGACTACTATAACAAGGCTGTCATCGATCAGCCCGATTGCGAAATCCCGGTCTATCACGCAGGACCATTCCGCCTGACCGGCACCAGCGGACACCACCGACAGTATGTCAAAACATCCTGAAGCAAAACAGGTCACCGGCACTGTTCCGGCCAAACTGATCCTCAGCGGCGAACACGCCGTCGTTTATGGTGCCCCCGCCCTGGCTGCCGCGATCGACCTCCAGGCTCATGTTTCGCTATCCACCTCTGAAGTTGCTTCTCCCACCATCCGCTTTCAACTGCAGAACCTGGAAGACCGCACCTTTTCGTCGGAAGAAATAGAGGATGAATTTCAGTATATCGATGATGCTTACCGACAGTTTCTGAACGGTACAACAGCCATCGGACAGGTCATCCGCAGCCCGGCACGGCTGGCACTGGCGGCTTATCATCTCTTTGCTACCGAATACCCTCCCCCGGCCAACCACGTCCGGCACTTTGAATATACCAGCCAGATCCCTCCCGGACGCGGACTGGGTGCCTCGGCAGCACTGGTGACCGCAATGCTGGGAACGCTGCTGAAGCTGCATGGAATCGACGATAAGAACATTTTACAACGGCTCGCCCGGATGGCGGAAAACTATCAACATGGCCGATCGAGCGGACTCGATACCCTGACTGTCATTGAAGGCGGTCTGATCCGTTTTCAGCAGGGCAAGCATCAACATTTGACACACGATCTGCCCCTGCCAATCTGGCTTATCGATACCGGCAGGCCCGAAAGTACCACTGGTGAAGCGGTGGCGGCTGTCGCTGCGCGGCACAGTCAGGACACTGCCCTCTGGCAGGCCTTTGCCACCTGCACCGGAAGCATGGTCGCCGCTCTCCGGCAGGCCCACTGCAATCTGCTGCTCGACTCCATCCGCGAAAACCAGCGGCTGCTCCAACACATCGGAGTGGTGCCACCGGGAGTCGCCCGTCTGATCGAGGATCTTGCCCCTCTGGGAGCCGCCAAGGTCTGTGGTGCCGGTGCTGTCAGGGGAAATCAGGGTGGCATTGTCATGCTGGCAGCGACAGAGTCACCGGCGAAAATCTGTCGCAAATACAACTTTTCCTGCCGAACCGTCCAGATCGTCAACCAGGGAGCCAGTTTCCATGTGGTACAGTAGCGCTCCCGCCAACATCATGATCATGGGCGAACACAGTGTCCTGGCCGGACACCCAGCACTGGTTGCCACCCTGAACGAACGCATTCGCATCCGCTGGAGCCGCCGTTCCGACCGGCGCCTCCTCATCCGTTCGGTACTGGCCGATCACGAGACCTCAGTCGATGCGCCAGCCGACCATCCGCACCTGCATTTTGTGCTGCAACCTTTCCGCTACCTGCCCCACCCTCCGACCTCCGGCCTGGAGCCGACCATCGAAAGCGACTTTCCCTCCGATTGGGGACTCGGCTCATCTGCCGCTGTCCTGGCAGCGACAATTGTCGGTCTGCAACGCGCGATTTCCTGCCAATTCACAACCGCCGAAATGTTTTCTATCGGGTTACGCTGCATTCACGACATCCAGCAGCGCGGATCGGGAGCTGATCTCGCGGCTGCCCTCCACGGCGGCCTGACCTGGTTCGAGCCGCAAAACAACCTGATTGAGCCGGTCGCAGGACAGCTCCCCGACATGACGCTCGTTTACAGTGGCTACAAAACCCCGACCGCCGAAGTCCTGCGGCTGGTCGCTTGGAACTGGCAGGATCGTCCGAAGCTGCTGGCAAAGCTTTATAACCGCATGGGTCGTACCACACAAGCTGCCCGCCTTGCATTGGTCGATGAAAATCTGCCGGATTTTTTTGAAACCGTAGCGGATTATCAGCTCTGTATGCAGGAACTCGGTGTCTGTGACCCGACTTTGGAGAAAATCCTCGAACTGCTGGCACTACAAAGCATCCCCGCCAAAATCTCGGGTTCCGGTCTCGGAGACTCCATTCTGGCTTTCGCTGAATTGACGCAGCTTGATGGCTTTCGCCTGCTGCCCGTCAAGCTGTCAACCGTAGGAGCCGTCGTTACAAACCCATGAACGCCCAAACAACAGTTGCCGCCATAATCCCGCATCTCAATCCCCAGCGTACAGTGGGTCAGGGAGAGGCGCCGGTCAATATCGCCCTCTGCAAGTACTGGGGCAAGCGTGATGTCGCCCTCAACCTGCCCTGCAACTCCAGCCTGTCGCTCAGCCTCGCCGAGCTGGGTAGCAGTACTAGCATCAGGCTGCTCGAAGGACAGGACGACGAGATCTGGCTCGACGATGTCAGGCTCGATCCTGAAAATTCTTTCTCCCGCCGCCTGACTAAATATCTCGATCTCTTCCGTCCCGCCGACTGTGGCTTTCAGGTCAAAACGCACAACAGCGTCCCTACCGCCGCTGGACTGGCCTCCTCGGCCTCGGGCTTTGCCGCCCTGGTGATCGCACTCGACGACCTCTTCGGCTGGCAGCTCAGCACTCAGCAGCTCTCAATTCTGGCCCGGCTCGGCAGCGGCAGTGCCTGTCGCTCCTTCTTCCCCGATTTTGCCCGCTGGCAAAAAGGCGAGCGAGCCGATGGACTCGACTCCTATGCCACAGCACTCCCCACGAGCTGGCCGGACCTGTGCCTGGGGCTGATAAAGGTGGATTTTGGTGGTAAAAAGATCGGCTCAACTGTCGCCATGCAGCAGACGACAGCCACCAGCCCGCTCCACGCCGCCTGGAGCAGAGCCGCCGAGCAGCAGCTCGACGAGATGTGCGACGCAATTTCCGACCACAATTTTACACAAATGGGAGAAATTGCGGAAAACAACGCTCTCGGGATGCATGCCACCATGTTGGCCGCCCGGCCTCCCATCCTCTACTGGCAGGCCGAAACTGTCAGGGCACTGGAAACAGTCTGGAAGTTGCGTCGGGAAGGCCTGGAAGTTTATGCCACCATGGATGCCGGTCCTAATGTTAAGCTGCTTTATCTGCAGGAAAACAAGTCCTACCTCAGCAAAGCGCTAAATAAAGCAGGTTTCAAGTTCTCGCAATTGCGATAATACCTTTGAAACCTGCCCACGGCACAATCGGCTATAGGAGTTAACACTTTTCATTATCCGAAATGCTGTGTTATGGTTACGGAAAAAGCAGACGCCCCCATAGCTCAGTTGGATAGAGCATCGGATTTCTAATCCGAGGGTCGCAGGTTCGAGCCCTGCTGGGGGTGCCATTTTT
>CAZMGQ010000063.1:0-9161 GCA_964565855.1 uncultured Lentisphaerales bacterium
CGCTTGGGCATTTCAAATCTACTGAGTCTGATAGGCATATAACTCCATCCTTTCCAGCATTACCGGTGCTGTCACACAGCGTTGGCACTGGCGGCGACCGGGAGATGGCGGCTGAAAGTGTGAGATTAGCGGGAGTACAGTTCGACGATGAGCTGCTCGTCCACAATCGGTGCGATTTCGTCTCTGGTGGGAATCGAGAGCACTTCGCCGCTCAGGTTCTTGCCGTCAACCCGCAACCAGGAGGGCATCTGCTGCTGCGTCGAACTCTCAAACGCACTGGTTGCCAGCTCACGGCTCTTGGGACGGTTGCGAACGGTAACCACATCGCCCGGCTTGAGCTGTATGGAGGGTATGTTGGCTTTGCGTCCGTTGACCTCGACATGCTGGTGCCGGACAAACTGCCGGGCAAAAGCACGCGATTTGGCAAACCCCATCCGATAGATCACATTGACGAGCCGGGTTTCGAGCAACTGGAGCATATTTTCGCCCGTCACGCCGCGACGGCGGCTGGCTTCGACAAATATGCGGCGGAACTGGCCTTCCTGCAGACCGTACTGACGGCGCAGACGCTGCTTTTCACGCAACTGGGTGCCATAGTCCGACATCTTGCGGCCGCGGCGCATCCCGTGCATTCCGGGAGCGGGCTTGCCCTGGTCGATCGGACACTTGGCCATATAACAACGTGCGCCCTTGAGGAAGAGCTTCATCCCCTCGCGGCGGCACAGACGACAAACGGGACCGGTGTACCTGCCCATGACTAAACTCTCCTTCTCTTGCGTGCGCGGCAGCCGTTGTGAGCAATCGGCGTCACGTCTTTCAGGACGCTGACTGTGAGACCGGCCGAGGCCAGTCCACGAACTGCCGAATCACGGCCGGCGCCGACGCCCTGCACACGGACTTCCACCTCGTGCATGCCCTTGGCCACCGCCTGGCGGCCACAGTCCTGGGCAACCATCGTACCGGCAAAAGCGGTCGATTTGCGCGACCCCTTGAAACCCGCACGGCCCGAAGTGCTCCAGGCAATGATGTTGCCCCTGGCATCTGAGATGGCAACGGCTGTATTGTTGAAGGAGGCTGTAATATGGGCGATACCGGCCGGGATACTGCGCCCCCGGCTGCGCCTGCCTTTGCCTTCGCTCGCCGCTTCGGCGCTCTCGTCGCCCATTATAATCGCCGCTGCTTCAGCCGATGCATCAGCCGCTGCGTCGTTCTCGGGCTTGGCGGTTTCCGGACCGCCCTGTTTGATTTCCTCTGACATGGTTACTCCGACGTCAAATTATTTGCTGGCACTACGCATTGCGCTGCGGGTTGCCTTGTCACGCACTGCACCGACGGTACCCCGCTTGCCACCCTTGCGGGTCC
Source organism: uncultured Lentisphaerales bacterium (assembly GCA_964565855.1). GTDB lineage: Bacteria > Verrucomicrobiota > Kiritimatiellia > RFP12 > JAZUKQ01 > CAZMGQ01. Next base: position 1,363 of record CAZMGQ010000063.1, read on the forward strand.
GGGCGTTGGTCTTGGTCCGCTGGCCACGCACTGGCAGGCCGCGACGGTGGCGCATACCACGATAGCTGCCTGTACTGATCAGGCGGCGAATATTCTGCGAAACCTCACGCCGCAGGTCACCCTCGACGTGGAATTCTTCCTGAATGACATTCTGTACCGCGCGAATTTCATCGGCAGTCAGGTCGTCGGCCTTCTTGCCGGGATCGATATTGGCCTTTTCCAAGACCAGCTTCGACCTGGCAGGGCCGATTCCGTGTATATAACGCAGCGCATATTCAATGCGCTTGTTACCCGGGACATCAACTCCCATCAACCTTGGCATGGATTCTCCTCAGCCCTGTTTCTGTTTATGGCGCGGATTGGTGCATACAACGCGCACAACACCACGTCGCCGTACAACACGACAGCGCTCGCATATTCGTTTTGCTGAACTTCGGACCTTCATAACGGTCTCTCCCTCGAAAAAGAAAAGAAGGGGCACTATAGTACGTCCGGAGGGGAATGTCAAATAAGTTTTTTTTCAAAAATATTTTTTTGCCGCCGCAGCCCCGCCAGCACCTCTTCCAGCGCCATGCTGCGGGAGCCTTTGAGCAGCAATGTGTCGCCGGGAAGCAGCAATTGCCCGAGGCGGACGGCGGCCTCCTCACGATCAGCACAGACACAAATCCGGCTCTCATCGAGTCCCGCAGCACGCGCTCCCGCCGCTATCCAGCGCCCGGCCCGCCAGCCAACCAGCACCAGCAGCTCGACTCCAGAGGCGACAGCCTGCCTGCCCGTTTCACGATGCAGCTTTTCTTCTTTATCTGCCCCCAGTTCCAGCATGTCGGCCAGCAGGGCCACACGCCGCCCCTCGGAAGGCCAGTCTGCAAAGGTCTCGAGCGCAGCCTGCATGCTGATGGGACTGGCATTATACGCATCGTTGATTATATGTAAACCGCCAAGCTGACTGGTTTCCCAACGCATGGGAGGACGCGGCAAACTCAGCAGCGCCGCCTTTATCCCTTCCCAGCTCACGCCGAAAGTCCGTGCGACGGCGATCGCCAGCAGGGCATTGGTCATGTTGTGACGTCCGGCCAGTCCGGTCGTTATCTCAACTTCCGCCTTTTGCCCCCTCTCACATACTGTAAAGGAGCCAGTCAGTTCATTGCGAACCATGCCGCGAACCCCGGCATCCTGCTCCAGGCTGACATCGATCACGCGACAGGGGGCCTGCGATGCCAGATATTCAAACCAGGGAGAATCCCGGTCAAGAAATGCCAGCCCGCCGGACGGCAGAGCGCGCAGCAGTTCAGCCTTTTCGGCGGCGATGGCGGCGACATCTTTGAAGGCTTCGAGGTGAACCGGCCCCACGTTTGTAATCACCCCACAATCAGGCGCCAGCAAAGCCGCCAGCGGCGCGATTTCACCGGGGTGATTCATGCCGATTTCAAAAACTCCAAACCGTGTCTCCCGCTGCATCCGCAACAGGCTCAGCGGCAACCCGATCTCGTTATTAAAGTTGCCGATTGTCCGGGCTGTCGCTCCCGCCGCCGCCAGCAGATGGGCGGTAATTTCCTTGACGGTCGTTTTGCCGGCACTGCCGGTAATGCCGACAAACTTCGCCGCCACCACAGAGCGTCGATACCCGGCTGCCAGCTTCTGGAGAGCCCGGAGTGTATCAGAGACCACCAGCATGCAGGGAGCTGCGCCTGCCTCAGGCGGCCAGACATACCCTTGCCTGACCACAACGGCACCCGCCCCCGATTGACAGGCGGCGGGAACAAAGTCGTGCGCATCGAAACGTTCCCCTTGCAGCGCCACAAAGAGCGAGCCGGTCGGCACAGAGCGTGAGTCAGTCGTGATGCTAGCCAATGGCGACAACGGTTTTTCTGTCCAGAATCCGCCGGACCAGGCGGCTATTTCATCGGCTGTAAAAAGTGGGTTGCTCATAAATTTCGTACTGTCCGGACGATCGGCAAAGTTTTGGCCAGCCGGATCGGACACCGGCATATTATACAGATTCTCCGGCAAAGCGCAGCAGCTCTTCACGGTCGTCGAAATGAATGCGGCGTTCGGCAAAGATCTGATCCGTCTCATGACCTTTGCCCGCCACGAGCACCACGTCGTCGCTGCTGGTCGCCAGTTCCAGTGCCTGACGGATGGCCTCGCGCCGATCAGGCTCGACCACAATTTTCGGGCCGCGCGGCAGTTGCCCGATAATATCGTCGATAATTGCCGCCGGATATTCGCCACGCGGATTGTCGGATGTCACAATCATGCAGTCGCTGTGCTGATAGGCGATGCTGCCCATCAGCGGACGCTTGGTCCGGTCGCGATCGCCGCCACAGCCGAACACGACGATCAGCCGCCCTAGCGTGACCTCACGCAACATTTCCAGCACCCGTGCCAGCGCATCCGGCGTATGTGCATAATCGATGAAGAGTGCCGCCGGATGTCCTGAGGTAATAACCCGCTCCATCCTGCCACGCACCGCCTGCTGTCGCGAGAGGCTGGCGGCCAGTTTTTCCGGCGGAAGTGTTGCAGCGCTGGTCATGGCAGCCACGGCCAGCAGATTGGAGACATTGTGCCGTCCCAGCAGAGGCGAAGCAACTCTGGACCGGCCTGTCGGAGTCACCAGACGGAAACTTGTCCCGGCAACCGAAAGCTCAATTTCTTCCGCCCGGTAATCGGCAGCCGCATCAAGCCCATAAGTCACAGTCGAAACCGCCGATTCTCGTAACCAGGCCAGCAGCTCATGGCCCTCCCGGTCGTCAAGATTTACCACAGCCAAACCGGCCGGATTGTCTCCGAGTTGTTCGAAGAGTTTGCGTTTGGCCCGGGCATAGGACTCCATCGAGCCGTGGTAGTCGAGGTGATCCTGGCTGAGGTTGGTAAAGGCTGCAACTGCCAGCCTCATGCCTGCAACCCGGTGCTGGGCAAGTGCATGTGAGGAAACTTCGATGGCGGCAGCCGACATGCCGGCCATGCGCATTTCGCGCAGATAACGGTAGATCACGGTTGCATCGGGTGTCGTCTGGACAGAATCAATGACCTGTGACCCGACGACTGAGCTGACGGTGGAGATCAAACCACAGGAGATCCCACAGTCTGTCAGCACATTGTGCAGCAGTGTCGCCGTGGTGGTTTTGCCGTTGGTACCGGTGACGGCATAGACATCCAGCTCGCGGTCGGGATGACCATATAAACGGGCAGCCAGCAGCGCCACCGCCCGCCGCGCATTGGATACGGCAAACCAGCGCTCCGGTACCACATCCGGCGGTGCTGCCCCCTCCCCCACTACAGCACAGGCCCCGGCCCGCAATGCCGCTGCGGCATACAGCCGGCCATCGTGGCTGGTACCGGGAACAGCCACAAAAAGCGCTCCCGGGACAATCTCGCGTGAATCAATACAGAGCCCGCTCACCCGGATGTCAGCCACTTCTCCCGCACTGACTTCGATACCGATGAAACTCAACAGGCTGGCAAGTGTCATGGCAGGTTATCCTCCCATTCGTCATCCCAGAGCCCGGTCGCATCCAGCATGGGCACTTTTTCGTGGATGACTTCGGTTGGTGTGATATTGAGATAACGAGCCGTCTGCAGTGCGATCTCGGCAAATACCGGTGCGGCCACGGTTCCGCCGCCGTGTAGCGGCTGGGGACGTTCGACCACGACTACAATCACAACCTCGGGGTTGTCGGCCGGCAGAAACCCGGCAAACGAGGCGATGAAGTCGGTTTCGGAATAGCCGCCCCGCACGGCCATCTGGGCCGTGCCGGTTTTACCGGCCACCCGGTATCCCGGCACAGCCGCACGGGTTCCGGTACCGCCGGGGTGGGTCACGGTTTCGAGCATGACACGCAACTGGGCCGCCGTGGCGGGGGAGAAGAGCGGCTCCCCGGCCGGAAGCGGTACCGGCTCGCGCTCGATCAGCAGTTCACCATCGGCAGTCGTAACCCGCTTCAGAATAATCGGCTTCATCCGCTGGCCGCCGTTGGCAATTGCGCCATAAAGGGCCGCCATCTGCAGCGCCGTTACAGAAACCCCCTGCCCGATGGCCACCCGCGTAATTTTGATCTGCGGCCAGGTCGATGCCGACTCCAGAATCCCCCGCTCTTCCCCCGGCAGGTCAATGCCGCTTGGCTGGCCGAAGCCTGCCCGTCGGAAGTACGAATAAAGTCGCTGGTTGCCGAGCAACAGGGCAATTTTGGCCGTGCCGATGTTGCTCGACTTCTGGATTATTGTGCTCACCGGCTGTCTGCCACGTACCTTGTCGCGCAGCACCCGCTTGGCATAGTACCAGCCCCCGTTTTCACAGTCGAAAATCGTCTGGGGCGTAACCAACCCTTCATTGATTGCCGCACCGATGGTCAGAGCCTTGAGGGTTGATCCAGGTTCAAAGTTGACTGCAATCACCCGGTTGCGCCAATTCTCCATTTCCTTGATGCTCGAAGGATAGGAGGACCGATCCACCCCCGGCCGGGTCGCCATCGCCAGCACCTCACCCGTGCGGCAGTCGGTTACCACCGCCCAGGCAGCCGTGGCGGAGTGTTCCTGCATGGCCCGGTCGAGCGCCACTTCGGTATGGTGCTGAATGTTCTGATCAATCGTCAGTTCGATATTGTGGCCGTCGCGGGCCGGAATATCGACCACCCGCCGCTCGAGCAGTTCTCGCCGGGTGGCATCCGCCTGCCCCTTGATCAGACCGTCCGTGCCGGTCAGATAGCGATTGAAGAGCGCCTCCACACCGGACATGCCGACCCCCGCCCTGTTGACGTATCCCAGCACATGAGCCAGCTCCGATCCTAGCGGATAATGCCGCCGGTAAACTTTCTGAAAACCGACCGAGTGGCGCAACAAGCTGTCAGACTCAATCGTCCGGCGCAGCGAATCGTTGGTCACCACACAGAGCGGCATGAAAGCATTGTTGGTCTGGGCCATCATACGCTGCATTTCCGCCAGATCCCGCTGCAGGATCACACTCAGCTTTTGAGCCACCGGCTGACGGTTTTCGGGAGCCGTGTACTTCGAGTCCAGAAAGCAGAGATCGAGCGGCAGCACGGCGGCCAGCTCATTGTTGAAGCCTGAACGGTCGTAAACAGTTCCCCGCTTGGCCACCAGCTCCAGACTGTAGGGTTTGGGAGGCTGCACGACTTTCACCAGCCCGAGATGCAGATATGCCAGGCGAACTGCCGTAACTGCAAAAACCCCTGCCAGCACTAGCGCCACCAACACCATACGGCCACGAATGGCGTTGCTGGTCATGGATTACCCTCTCTTTTGCTGGTTACTTCGAAGCGTAAACCGGGCTCCCGGTACTTTCCGCAGGACCCCGACGCCAGCCGGGCATCGGCTCCATATACACAAGCTGCTGCGCCGAAGGATGTTCCATCGCGATTCCATGACGGTACAGTGTTTTGACAAGATTCGCCGGACGTTTCATTTCGCTCCAGCGGGTCCGTTCCTTCTTCAGCTCATCCACCAGACGACGCTGCTCAGTTTCCAGCCGCAGGATATCCCGCTGCAAGGCACCACAGTGGTGCTTGAGGACTGCGTAGGTAACCACACCAATAACTACTATAAGTACAAAGGCAGCAACACGTGTCGAGAGCACCCATACGTGAGTGGGTGCATCCCATGTGCGATTTTTGTTGCGCGGACGCCTTCTGCGTTTTGCCATAACTGACTCCTTATAATCTGAAAAAAAAAACTGAAAACTAATCTCTTGAAACCGGGGTCGGGACCCGCTGCGCCACCCGCAGCTTGGCGGAGCGGGAGCGAGGATTCTGCTCTGTCTCAATCTCACCTGCGACAAGCGGCTTGCGCGTCAGGATCTTCAGTGTCGGCTCCCGGCCTACCCACTTTTCACCCCCCAGGAGCAGGGATTCCCAACGTCCCGCATGAGCGACAAAAGTCTGCTTAACCATGCGATCTTCGATGCTGTGAAACGTCAGAACCGCGATACGGCCGCCCGGCGCCAACAGTCCGATACCGGCCGTAAGCCCCTCTTCCAGCGCCGCCATCTCACCGTTGACAGCCATGCGCAGAGCCTGAAAAGTCTTCGTTGCCGGGTGGCGCGGTGCCCCGCGACGACCACCGAGAGCTTTTTCGACAATCTCGGCCAGTTCCAACGTCGTTTCGAGCGGTTTCTCCCGACCGGCTGCCACCAGTGCCTTCGCGACACGCGTGGCCTGACGCTCCTCGCCCCAGGTGCGCAGCAGATCGGCCAGCCCCTGCCAGTCATCGCCATAACGCTGCAACAACTCCGCAGCCGTGATGCCCCGCGTCGGATCCATCCGCATGTCGAGCGGACCGTCCTGCATGAAGCTGAAACCCCGCCCGGCCGTATCCAACTGAAAAGACGACATGCCCAGATCCAGCACGATCCCATGAAACTCGGTAAACCCCTGCTCACCCGCCACAGAGGCCAGGTCGGCAAAGTTGGCATGGACCAGCGTCACCTGCTCCCCGAAAGCCGCCAGCCGCGAGCCGGCCCGTTCCAGCGCCGCCGGGTCCCGGTCCAGTCCCAGCAATCGGGTTGACGCATCACCAGTCTGCAGGATTGCCTCGGCATGTCCGCCACCTCCCAGAGTACCGTCGAGGTAGCAGCCGCCCGGACGGACAGCCAGCCACTCCAGCGTCTCTTGTAGCATGACAGTCTGATGCATTTCCTTAAAATCCAACTAAAAATTCAATTCCCTGGCGACATCGGCCAACGCATCGATCCGTGCCTGCTCGCTGCCATCCGGCTTCGGCCGCCGGTCCAGGGCCCAGACCTCGAAATGCAGGCCAGTGCCATAAAGCACGATATCGTTCTGCAAACCGGCGTAAGACAACATGTCGTCCGGGATTCTGATGCGCTTCTGTGTGTCGACCGTCACCAGCTCGGCCGCCTCCGACAGTTCACGCAGAAACGACGCCAGTCTGGCATCGGTCAGGGCACGGGTACGGAACGGCTGCAACCGGTCATCAAAATCCGCGGCAGCGAAGACATCCAGACAACGTTCGCGCGAGAGACTGCGCATCACGTACACCTCAGAAGGCGTTCCCATACGGCCGAACCACCGTGCCGGCACTGTAAAGCGCCGTTTGGGGTCCAACCGATGATCAAAACGTCCGATCAGGGGCTCACGCCTCGTAACGTTTTCCACCATTCTGACATTTTCTTCTGACATTCGCTGCCCTTCCGTGCCTAATCCTACCATTTTGCCCCACCAAAAGCACAAAAAAATACAGATGAAAATTGTTGTTCAGAGCATAATTACAGCTAAATTACTGTATATCAGTCACTTAGTTCATTTTCGACAATTAATTAAAATAAATTTTGGCAGCCGGAGCTTGTGTTTTAGTGTAATTAGCAAAAACTTTGGTTTGTTTATAGCTATTAAATGCGAAAAGGCCCGGTTCTTTGACCGGGCCTTCTCGACTTTATTATATGGAGGTGGGGTTAGAATAAATTCCCGGCAGTGCGCTACTCTCCCACGGCCGAGCGCCGCAGTACCATCGCCGATGGGGCCCTTAACTTCCGTGTTCGGAATGGAAACGGGTGTGGCCGCCCCTCCATGGCCACCGGGAAAAAAAGGGTAAACTGCATAGTCTGTCCCGGGATTGAGCCCGGGTGTTGAGACGATGAGAAGGGTAGAGAACAAGGGGCTGCTTTTCACAGCTCGCCTTCCACTCTGATTCAAAAGTAAGAACCTCTTGCGACTTCAAGTGTTTGAGATGTCGCGAATCCACGCGCCCGATCTTTTTCTCTCACCTCTCGGGTGAGTATCATTTCGGGCCAACGGGGTGATGTTGTCTAATTGCTTCTCTTGTGT
>CAZMGQ010000064.1:0-9145 GCA_964565855.1 uncultured Lentisphaerales bacterium
CCGGCCCATGTCTGTCCGTTACAGCAAAAAAGCCATCTTCGAGGAAGGCACACACGTTTTCCGCTTCACGGCCGACGATGGACTACGTGTCTGGCTGGATGGACAGGCTCTGCACGATCAGGTCAGGCGTACCCACGGACATCGGCACCACCAGGTTCTGCGACGGGAAATGACCTCCGGAGAATATGAGCTGGTCGTCGAGCACCTGCTCTGGCGTACAGGTGACTGGGAGCAGAGGTACAGCAAGTTCCTCGGCTTCCGCGTCACGCGCGATCCCGGCACCAGCCCTCCCTTCTGCCTCAGCCAGGCGATCTACAATACCCGTTTTCACAAGCCCGATACACCGCTCTATTCCGCACGATGGTCGAGCGACGATCTCGAATTCACCCTCGAGTATGGCGAGACTCCGGCTTACGGGCAGACTGCCAAAGGTTCGGGGCGTTTGCCCCGCATAACTTTCGGGCCGCTGGAAATAGGCCGTAAATACCATTGGCGAGTGACCGCCAGAGATCGCCTCGGCAACCAGACCGTGACCCCCGACGCCACATTTGTCTGTGGCGACACTATCCCGCCGCGCAAGATCCTCTGTCGCCTCAAACGGGTCTCGCCCGAAGCCCTCGAGTTGTCCTTCCGTGCACCGGGTGAAGACAGCAAACACGGTCAGGCTGTCTCCTACGATATCCGCTGGTCCGACAAGCCTATAACCGTCCACAACTGGGATCAGGCCACACGCATGCCCGACGCCCCGCAGCCGCAAGTCGCCGGAACACGGGAGACAATCCGAATTGAAGGACTGCCCCAGGAAACCACCTGGTACGTCGCTATACGGGCGGTTGACCTTGCGGGTCTTGCGGGCCTGATGTCGAATGCGGTCTCTGATCCACCCGGACCGGAGGTCATGGACTGTGACGGTGACGGCTATGGCGTGGGATCTCTGCTGGGGCCCGATCCCGACGACTATGATGCCGCCATACCGGGGCCGGCCGGACCGACGGCTGCGCCAGTCACCTGGGATAAGCCACTCGCGCAATAACAGAGCTTTAGGGAGCCAATGAAATGTCTGACAAAAATGGCAGTTGCCAAGCCTTGAACATCATACCGACCCCGCAGTCGCTCAAGTTGACCGGAGGCACATGGTCCGTACCGGCAAACTGGCAGATTCATGTTGCCGGAGACCTGCCGGAAGACGTTTTTGCCGCCGGGTGTCTGATTGAGTTTCTGCAAAACGAAATGCAGCTCGAAGCCGCACTGAGCGACAAAGCCGGGGCGGCAGACGTTCTGATCAGCCGTGAAACAGGTGCGCCACAGGGCTACCGGCTCACCATCACGGACCAGTGTATTGAGCTGGCAGGCCACGATGCGGCGGGAGTTTACTATGCCGTCCAGACATTACGTCAGATACTGCAGTCCTGCGACGGGCAGTTGCCCTGTCTCGAAATCCGCGATGCCCCCGATCTGATTTTCCGGGCGATTCATTACGACACCAAGCACCACCAGGATCATTTCGAGTATGTCAAAAGCTTTATCTGTGAACTTGCCGCCTACAAGGCAAACATCCTGGTCTGGGAATGGGAAGACAAGTTTGCCTATCAGAAACACCCTGAAATAGGTGCTCCGGGAGCCTTCACCAGAGATCAGATTCAGGAACTGACGGCTTTTGCACGATCTCACCATGTCGAGCTTGTCCCCCTGGTACAGGGGCTCGGACATGTTTCCTACATTCTCAAGCACCCCCGCTTTCACCATCTGCGTGAAATTCCCGCCTCAAACTGGGAGCTTTGCCCCTTGCGGGATGAGTCCTACGAGCTGCTGTTTGACCTCTGGACCGAAGCCATCGAAGCCACTCCCGGCAGTCGCTTTCTGCACATCGGTTCGGACGAAACCTACGAGCTGGGGCTCGGGCAGGACTGTGGCTGTGCCGCCCATGCCGAAGCTCACGGCAAGGGCAGTCTGATGCGAATCTTTGTTGATCGCTGTGCCGCCTGGGTCGAAGAACAGGGGCGTACCTGCATATCATGGGGCGGTCAATGGAAACCCGGCAAAATCCCGCCCGGCACCAACATGATCTGGGCGGACGGGGATGACCCGGCAGTGGTCAAAGCTGCGGCCGAAGCGGGATATCCCTGCTGGATCTATGCACCGAACACCGGCATCACGCCCCTCATCGATTTTTCCCTACCCTGGGCCAAGCAATCCATGTGGAGTAGCCATCCCGGGGAAATCTGGCCCGGTGGTTTCGCCACTACCTCCAGGACCTTCCGACAGGCCGTACACGACAAGTCAGTGCAGGGTTCAATCACCACCTCCTGGGATGATTCCGGTCTCCACAACCAGATGTTCATGCCGCACTTTGTCTGTGCCTGCCAATACTCCTGGAATTCCGGAGGCATGGAACTCGATGAGTGGATTGATCGTTTTTATCTCAACTACTTCGGCCCGCAGGCGACTGATATGCGGGAGTGTCAGGAACTGTTACAGGAAGCCGCCCTTTTTTATGACGATACATTTCAGCGACGTGTCTGGCACTGGGGCGATGTCGGCAAAGTGCACCTGCCTGACTTTCCGAGACCCGGCCTCGAATACGACACCTTCTGGCGCAAACGCTATGCTGTGATGCTCTCGGGGGCGCGAAGGCAACAGGTGGTGCTCGACCGCATTGAGGTCATTCTGCAACGCAACCTGACTCTCGGCGCCCGACGCGCTTACGACCTCGAGGTGATGCTGTCCTGCCAACAACTGATGGCGTTCAACGTACAGGTAATCTTGGGACTCGAACGTCTCGAAGAGCTGCTCAAAACGGCCTCTTACGATCTGCATTTCGTGGATCGGGAGGCGGCGCTCGACTGTCTGCGACAGATGGAAAAGCTGCTCGAAACACTCTGCAAAGGACGCGAAGCAGTTTATAGCGATCTTGTCGGTTGCTGGGAGAAAAGCCGCCTGCCGAAAGGCATGGACTCGGGCGAGCACAAGTTCATCTGGGGGCTCGACCGGGCCCGCCACTTCGCCAACCGTACACCCGACATGCGCTATCTGATGATCGATATCGACCTGCTGGGGCTCGATGACTACCTGGCGCGCCTGCGAACCTATATCGCCGAATATAGCAGTAGTCTGTAATCAGGAGTTGCCGTAATCCTGCAAAACTTTTGCCAGATTACGGCGTGGCAGAGTGGGGACTCTGCCACTGACTTAAGTATATCTTAAGACTATAATGGCATAATCAGACATTTTGGGCACCGAACAGGGTGATAATTGATGAATATTCTGATCATAGAGGATTCGACGACACTCCGTGAGACTCTGCGCGATGGCCTTGTAAAACTGGGCCATGGAGTGGATGCTGTCGGCGACGGCAGGGAAGGTCTGGATCATGACCGCATTAAAGAATATGACGTTCTCATTTTGGACCTGATGCTGCCAGGAATGGATGGACTTTCAATCCTGCGTGAACTGCGGAATGCGGGAAAGCAAACGCATGTTTTGATTCTTTCGGCAAAAGATCAGGTCGAGTATCGCATTCAGGGGCTCCAGCTCGGTGCAGATGACTACATGATCAAGCCCTTTTCATTTGATGAGCTTTGTGCCCGGATCGGTGCGTTGGTCAGGCGGCGTTATGCCGTCAAGAATCCATTGATTGTGCTTGGCGATATCACAATTAACCTGGCCATGCGGGAAGTGTTGCACGGTACAAACCCAGTTTCTTTCACCCCCGGTGAGTATGCGATTCTGGAGTACTTGGCACTTAATCGGGGGAGAGTGATCAGCGTAGAGCAACTGATCGAGAATGCGCACGGAAGTGATGCCGCGCCAGGAGAAAATCTGATTCAGGTAATGGTTTGCAATTTGCGAAAAAAGCTCACTGCCTCAGGTGCAGATGAAACGGTGAAAACCCGTCGTGGTTATGGTTACTATATTCAATAGATAAACCGCTGAAATGAAATCCATCCGGCAATATCTTTTCGCACGTCTAGTGTGGGGCTCGGTTGTAATACTAGTTGTCAGCAATATTGTTCTCGGCCTGCTCATGCGTCACCTGGATATTGTGGAGTTTGACGAAACCCTGGAAATCAAGGCCCGGACGTTGGCGACGCTTGTCCTGCGTGAAGATCGTGTGATCGCGATCGACTTTGCCGATCAATATATGCGCGAGTTTCAATCTACGGAAGAACCTGAATACTTCCAGTTTCGCCTGGATGACGGCAACACGATCGGGCGTTCGGGCATGCTGGGTGATTCTGATTTGCCTTTCGATCCGACATTGGAAGAAGAAGCTGCTTTTGGAAATCTACGCTTGCCGGATCAACGTCGTGGCCGCTACGTACAGATTGCGTTTTTTCCACGTGAAAAGGGAGAGGAAGAAGTCGTTGAACGTGATCAGGGCTTTCTGATTCCGGAAACGGTTGCCTTGAGCCGAACCCCCTTTGTTGTGCTTACGCTGGCGCGGGGTCGCGGGGCGTTGGATGCTCTGCTGTCCAAGATTTTCCGCATTCTTGCTTGTACAACCATCCTGCTGGCAGGACTGTTTGTCATTTCGGTTCGGACAGCTCTGGACAAGGGGCTTTATCCGCTGGTCAGCCTTGACAAACAGATTGAAAATCTGCGGCGCTACGGTTTGGAGCGGCGGATAGCACTTCCCGATGCGCCACGTGAAATCGCGATGCTGCCCGAAACACTCAACTCCCTGCTTGATGAACTGCAGGATTCTTTTGACCGTGAGCGGCGTTTTGTCAGCGATGCGGCTCACGAATTGCGTACGCCGGTGGCGGAGTTCCGGGCGGCTTGCGAGGTTGGTGCTAGGTGGTCCGACGATCCGGTGCTCGTCCGTCGCCGTTTTGAAAACCTGCAACAGTCCTCTGGCAACATGGAGAAAATGTTGAATGCGCTTCTCGAACTGAGTCAGTTCGACAGCGGGCAAATTCGGGTGTCGAAAACCGACATCTCCATTGCAGCGTTACTCAACCATTGCTGGGAGCGTGCACTTGCCGCCGAGCCCGACCGTCAGGTGCAACTGGAAAACCTCTTTGATTCCGTGTTGCAGATCAAAACAGACAAATTAAAGCTCGAGTTGCTGCTGTCCAATCTGCTAGGAAATGCGCTCTGCTACAGTACGCAGGGATCGGTTGTGACATGTGCAGGTGGCAAACTGGCGGACGGGCGCCATGAACTGCGCATCAGCAATCCTGTGCATGATCTTGTGCAAGAAGATTTGCAGCATATCTTTGAGCGGTTCTGGCGCAAGGATGCCGCCCGCACAGGCGGTCGCCATTCAGGTCTGGGGCTCTCGATCGTCAAGACGATTGCCCATATTCTCGACATCCGGATGACTGTTGAACTTTCCAAAGATAACATTTTCACTGTCTGCCTTTTTCTGCCCTCTGATTAAGCAGGTCTTAAGGTTTAACCCGTAAGCTCAGCCTCTCTTTTGCAGTACCGTATCGGTGACTTGTCGAATGTGCAGCCGGATACCCGATGTTTGAAGGGGTTGGAGAGGTCTGTGAGCATGAATCGTAAGTTCTGGCGCTGGTTTGTACCGCTGCTGGTGGTTGCCTGCACGTCCATCGCACTGGTGTTTGTTTACGGCAGGCAACGTCATCCACTGGATGCCGGTCCTCTGTTGCAGGATGTTACCACCGATGCCGTCACGGTCGTCTGGTGGAGTTCCCATTCCGCTTCCTCTGCACTTGTATTGCACAGGTCTGACGGATCAGAGCAGCGATTGCCGACACAGCGTAAGGGTACACGCTTTGAAGTGCGCATTGCCGGCTTGCAGCCATCTTCCAGTTATGATTACCGGATTGAGGTTGGCGACGAAGGCACAGACAAACTGCAAGTACCGGGAACGCTGCGCACAGCTCCATTGCCGGGCGAATCCTTATCTTTTCTGGTGTTTGGCGATTCCGGCAGCGGACGGCGGGTCCAATACCGGCTGGCGCAGGTGATGGCGCGACATCCGGCGGATCTCATCCTGCATACGGGTGATCTGGTTTATCGCAAGGGCGAACTCCGCGATTACGACCGGAAGTTTCACCGTCCTTACCGCGAATTGCTTGCCTCAATTCCCTTTTATCCGGTGCTGGGTAATCACGACATTCATACCGATGGGGGTCGGCCTTTTCTGGATACTTTCAGCCTGCCGACAAATGGCCCGCCGACGATTGAAAACGAACGCTGCTATTGGTTCGATTATGGCGATGCACGGTTTGTCGCGGTGGATTCCACTCTCCCCGAGAAGGACCTCGCGCAGTCGGTTGCGCCCTGGGTCGAAAGGGTGCTCCTCGATTCACCTCTTAAATGGAAAATCGTTTTCTTTCACGAGCCACCCTGGGCGGGTGCGTACCGCCCATCCAACGTCAAGGTACGCGACATTCTCGTTCCGTCAATCGAAGTCGGCAATGCCGATGTGGTCTTTTGCGGTCACAACCATCTTTTTGAACGTACCCATCTAATGCGCAAGGGGCAGGTCTCACCTGCCGATGGTGTCCTCTACATTATCACGGGTGCCGGCGGGAAATCGCTTTACAAGCAAACGCATGGCAACGATCCGCACATTGCCGCTTACAACAACAAAAAGTACAGCTTCACCCTGGTCGCACTTCACGACGACCAGTTGGACATTTCACAGATCGGCGAGAATAACCGGGTACTCGATACCTTCACATTGACCAAGTCCATTGATCCGCAGAATTGAGCGAACGATGACGAATGACGGAGGAGAATGGGTCAACCCCGTAGCCCTGCAGGCGGTGCCGGATTTATCGGTGATCATACCCGTATTCAACGAAGATGCATCGATTGGTCTGGTTCTGGAGGAGTTGGACGCCGTTCTTGCGCAACTGAATCGGGTGTATGAAGTGATCGTGGTGAATGATGGTTCCACCGACAACACTGCGGCTGTGCTGCAGCAGGCGAGTAGACGCTATGCGTCACTCCGACTGGTCACGCTTACGCCCAACTCCGGCCAGAGTGCCGCTTTCGGTGCCGGTTTTATTACTTGTCGGGGGCAAAGCATTATTCTTATGGATGGCGATGGGCAGAATGATCCGCACGATATCCCCATGCTTCTGGAAGTCTTGAAGGATTGTGATGCCTGTTGCGGCTACCGGAAAATACGCCGCGATCGTGTGAGCAAGCGTCTGGCAAGCCGCATCGCAAATGGCGTACGGCAGGCAGTCCTGCATGATGGCATATTGGATACGGGCTGTAGCCTCAAGGCGGTAAAGGTACAGTTTGTTCGAGATTTACCCATGTATTTACGCGGGATGCACCGCTTCCTGCCAGCGTTGTGGCTGATGCGCGGTGCCAGAATCCGGCAGATCAGAGTCAACCATCGTCTGCGCGTGCAGGGGCAGAGCAAGTACACCAACTGGAGGCGTCTCAGGGAAACCTGGTGGGATCTCTGGGCGGTTCGATGGATGCAGACCCGCTATCGACGCTTCCGGGTGACGGTGACTGGAGCAGGAACATGAAAGAATGGTTAAGTTTTCTGGCTCATCCGATGGCGGCTCTGGGATTGCTCGGACAGCTCTGTTTCTGTTCGCGCTTTCTTGTTCAGTGGATAGCCTCCGAACGGAAACGCAGCTCTGTGGTTCCGACCTCTTTCTGGTATCTGTCGGTAGTCGGCGGACTGCTGGTGCTGGTCTATGCAGTATGGCGTCGGGATCCCGTTTTTATTCTCGGACAGGCCTTCGGATTGCTGGTTTATGTGCGGAATCTGGTTCTCATTCATGCGCGCGGAGGTCAGCATGCGAACCGGTAGCCTGCGGTTTGTTTTCTTGCTCGTGCTGCTGGCCCTCGCATTATGGGGCGGCGAATGCCTGCGTCGCGATCTCTGGGAACCGGATGAAGCCCGTGTCGGCTACATTGCCCGCGAAATGTCAGAAGGCGGCCACTGGCTGGTCCCCTACCGTCACGGCGAATATTATGCCCACAAACCACCCCTGCTGTACTGGCTGATCAACCTCTTTTCCTTCCTGACCGGTCTGCCGGTCGGACGTCTGACCGTCCGTCTGCCGGGCTTTTTAGCGGGTGTACTCACGCTCTGGGCCACGGCCCGCCTCGCAGAGCGATGGGCTGGCGCTCAAGCCGCCTGGCCAGCCTTGCTGACACTGGCCACAACCTATCTTTTCTGGCACGAAACCGGATTCGGACGTCCCGACGGGTTGTTGCTGGGATGGACAATCAGCGCGATGATATTGTTGTTCCTGAACGATGACCGGCCGACAGTCTGGAAACCCGCACTGGCCTGGAGCTTGATGGGGCTGGGCATTCTGACCAAAGGCCCAGTCGGTTTGATCGTTCCGGTCGGAGCATATATGACCGCACGGATGGCCGCCGGCGAGGGGTATCTGCTGCGCAAGTCTCACTGGCTATGGGGGCCATTGCTGGCTTTCGTCTTGCCGGCTACTTGGCTGGGGCTGGTCTGGCGAAGCGGTGCGCCAGCGGGCTATCTGCATGAATTGCTCGTCGGACAGAATCTGGACCGCGCTGTCGGCGGATTCGGTCATGTCCGTCCCTTTTATTACTACCCGCCGGGTCTTCTTATTGATTGGATGCCCTGGACGCTCTGCCTGCCAGCGGCGGTATCGGCTCTCTGTCGTGACTCTGCTCGCCACCGACTGTTGCGCCGTCTTGCCGGTTGGATGGGCTTTGTCATTTTATTCTTCTCTTGCCTCGTCACCAAACGTCATGTTTATGTCCTTGCCGCCACACCGGCTTTTGCCATTCTTGTCGGAGCAGCCTGGTCATCCATGCAGCAAGACGTCGGTCGCTGGATCCGGGTCGTGCGCATCGCCTTCCCGCTCCTGCTGTTGGTGGCCGGAATCGGACTCCTGGCAGGAAGTTATTGGCCTAAGTTACCTATCGTCAGATGGCCATTCCGTTTAGTCGGATTGCTTGCTCTGGCAGGTGCCAGCGTGCTGTGGCATGCCGCTCAGAAAAGCTGGTCGGCACAATTTTTTCAGATTGCGGCGTTGGTCTGGCTGACGCTGAAATCAACGGTCGGCACATTTGTTTATCCGGCCATCAATCCGCTCAAAACACCTGCAGCCTTGGTGGAGGCACTGAAAGAGCGGCTGCCTGCTGAACGCCCACTGCTGCTCTATTCCATGAACGATGAGATCCTTGCATATCATGCACATCGTCGAGG
>CAZMGQ010000065.1:0-9063 GCA_964565855.1 uncultured Lentisphaerales bacterium
ACTGCCACAGCCCCGCCGGACACGGTATCGAGACGTTCGAGCTGGTGACGCAAGGCGGCCTCGGTCTTCAACTGTAGTTGCAGGTTGAGTGTTGTACGCAGAGCATAGCCGTGCTGTCCGATCAAGGCAGCCGGTAGCTCCCTGTCGAACGAACGTCGCTCCAGCATCTGCAAGACTGTGTCGCAGAAATGCGGTGCTTCGAAGGGCAAGGGCTGGAGAGTCCGGGGCAAGGGGGCCTGACTGGCGGCGGCATGTTGGCGGCTGCTGATAGTGCCGAGCTGCAACATGCGATCCAGCACATAAGCCCGGCGTCGGCGGGCACGTTCGGGATGCCGGTCGGGTCGCAGACGCGAGGGAGACTGGGGCAATCCGGCCAGCAGTGCCGCTTCGGCAAGTGCCAGGTCGGCCACCTTTTTGCCGAAGTACCTCTGGCTGGCGGCTTCGACACCGATGATGTTCGACCCGAAAGGAGCGCGGTTGAGATACTGTTCGAGGATTTGCTCTTTACCGAGGCTCTTCTCCATCAGATGGGCCAGCATGAACTCGCTCAGTTTGGTGCCGATAGAGCGACGGCGCGGACGGGCCAGCCGGATCACCTGCGAAGAGATGGTCGAAGCACCGGAGATACGACGGCCGTGCGAGAGATTCTGACACAGCGCACGAGCCAGGGCACGGTGGTCAAAGCCGGTGTGTTGCCAGAAACACTGGTCCTCGGCAGCCACAATAGCCAGCGGCAGCCATTGGCCGAACTCCCCGGCTCCTATCCAGCGCAGGTCCGAACCGTCGGGTGCCAGGCGCAGGCGCAGTGGCTGACCGTGCCTGTCGGTCAGCAAGGTTGATCCGGCAGGCCGGACCAGCAGAGGGTCCAGTTGCGATGCCAGACGTGTAACCGCAATGGTGAAAATCAGCAGAGCCAGCAGCGTCAGACTGCTGATAAACAGCAGAAAACGTCGGCCGGGACGGCGCAGACGACGGCGGGATGAAGCTTCGTCCGTCACTGCCGGATCAGTTTCGCCCGGTTGGTTGTTGCTTTGTTTCAGAGCAGACATTGCAGGGCGGTATTGACGTTGCCAAGGGGAGCCGACACCTGAAAGCCTGCCACTGCGGGGGCAATCTCGTCCATGATTTCACGCGCTATTTCGATCCCGATTTTTCTGGCGTCATCACGACTTGTGCAATCTGCCAGACGTTCCATCACCGAGTCGGGAATAACCACGCCGGGCACTTCGTTGCGCATGAACTCGGCATTTTTATAGTTGGCGAGAGGCCAGATGCCGGCCACGATCGGAATGTTATCGGGATTCCGGCTGGTACGTTCGGCAAAGCGCAACAGTGACTCGGCATCGAAAACCGGCTGTGTAATGGCATATTCGGCACCGGCTTCGATTTTGGCGAAGTAGCGGTCGATCTCACGGTCGAGATCAATCGCACAGGGATTGGCACCGACACCGATACAGAGAGCCGTCGGGGTTGCCAGGCGATTGCCGCCGAAATCATAACCGTTGTTGAGGTTGGCAACCATCTGGGTCAGACCGACGGCGTCGATATCGAAGACGCCGGTAACATCGGGATAGTCGCCGGTTTTGGGTGAGTCACCAGTGATAACCAGCAGGTTGTTCAGTCCGGCCGCGGCAGCTCCCAGAACATCCGACTGCATACCGAGCAGATTGCGGTCACGGCAGCAATAGTGCGGTATCGGTTCGATGCCGATGGCATTTTTGATCAGGAGCGCCGCCACCATCGGCGAGACACGGGCAGAGGCACGGGGTCCGTCGGGGATATTGATTGCATCCACACCGGCAAAGTGGCAGGCCCGGATCTTCTCAAGCAGCGCCGACATATCGGGCGACCTGGGTGGCAGAACCTCTACACTGGTGACCTGATCGCCACGGGCCAACTTGGCCGCAAAGCGCGATTTCTCCGCCAACGGCACCGGTTTGATGGCAGCCTGTTCGTCGCTTGTAAGGGGACGGACCGTCATGTGGCGTTTGACACCGCTCAACGATTTGACAGCTTTGGCGGCTTCGCGAATATGGGCCGGGGTTGTGCCGCAGCAGCCCCCTACCCCACGGACGCCGAGTTCGATGAAGCGTTTGGCATATTCGGTGAAGTACTCGGGACTGGTCATATAGAGCATACGGCCGCCGACCTCGCGTGGCAGACCGGCATTCGGCTTGACCAGCAGCGGCTTATCCGTACCGGGCAACAGCGACTCGGCCAGCTCGAAGAGGCCGGCCGGTCCCATGCCGCAGTTGAGGCCGATGCTGCTGACGTGGGGAGCGTTGTGGAGAGCATCCAGGAAAACACGGGCCGAGTGACCTACGGCTGATTCGCCTTCATCGTTGACCGTAAAAGAGGCATGGACAGGCAAACCACTACAGTAAGCAACGGCAGCGGCGAGCAGCAGTTCTCGCAGGTCGGAAAAAGTCTCGAGGAAAATCAGATCCACTCCTGCCGCCACCAATGCTGCGACCTGTTCTTCGAAGGCCGCAGTTGCTTCGGGAATGGCGGCATCTGTCAGGGGAAAGCCGAAAGCCGTACAGGGCCCCATGTCGCCGGCGACCAGCACGGAGTCGCCGGCTGCCCGGCGTGCCAGCTCAACCGCTGCCCGGCAAATACGTTCCACCTGGTCTGCCAGTCCGAAGGGTTTGAGTTTCATCCGGTTGGCGCCGAAAGTGTTGGTCAGGAGCAGATCGGCCCCGGCTTCGACATATTCGCGGTGGATGCCTAAAATCAGGTCGGGCCGGGTCAGCACCAGTTCATCGTAACAGGTGTTTACAAAAACCCCTCGTTCATAAATGACGGTTCCCATGGCACCGTCGAGCACCAGTGGACGTTGCTGCAATTTTTCAAGATATTTTTTCAACAGTGGTCTCCTGCGACATCACGATTCGCGACTTAATTTAACTTGACATGGACAAGTAAACCTGCTATGAGCACTACAAACAGGTATACTTATTTACTATGGGTACGGTACAGTGGCTTGCCAGCTTTGTCAAGGCAATGGAAACGAGGCCCTCTTCTGCGGGAGTTGCCAGTTTGGTTTTTCTGAAACGTGCACTTTTCTTTGCTCTTGCGGCTCATGAGGACATTCGCCCTCCATTTTCAGCTTTGGAGATTGGCCCTCCATTTTGAATATCAACCGTCGGGTGAACATTTCATGGAGGGTATGTGTCTTCACGTGTCGCGCCGTAGCCTCTTGGCGAAGGCGGACGAACCGCAATTGCAAGGACTTGCGCACAGGAGTGCAAAATCTTCCGCAGTTTCGGGATTGAGCAACTGGTTGTTCAGGAAAAAACAGGAGGTGTACAATGAAACAGAGTTTTGTTGTTACAACAGGTGCGTTGCGGCGTACACTGATAGTTGCTGCTTTGAGCAGCGGCCTGGTTTCAGGTATCAGGGCAACTGAACTGCAACAGGTTGCAGTTCAGGATTTGAATGGATATGGCTCCAATGATGTGCAGAATCAGACGAATGGCATTGTCCAGGTCAATGCATATTCGGAATCAAGCGAAGTGAACCGCAAGGCAATGTTTCTCTTTGATCTCTCTGACTTTGGTGGTTTTGATATACGTGATCAGTATGTTCATAGTGCCACGTTTCGTACATGTATTGGGTCAGACAGCAGTGGGCGTACATTTCACCTCTATGGCTTTACCGATACCACTGACAACAATGACTCAAGTTGGACCGAAGCCATCACAAATCAGAGTGATCCACTTTGGCCGGTTTGTTACAATGGTGCTGCGCAATATCCTGGAGGCAATGGTGTCAAATTTCTGACTGCTGTGACCTGCACAGGGAGCGGCCTGTTTTATATGGCGGGTGATCTGTACAGGTACCTGCAATGGGGGGTGGGGCGTCGTCCGGCCTATGGTTATAGCACGGACAATCCTGATGGCCTGATTACCCTGGTGCTTGCCAAGGAGGATTACATTGGATACCAGATCTACTTTTGTTCACGTGAGAATAGAACTCCTGCAAACTACCCTACCCTGGAGCTGGATGTGCGTTTTCCCACACTCTCTCTTACTTTGGCTGGAAGTGCGGTTGAAGATGATGACACCATCAACCTCGGCTCATTTCTGGGTTTGGAGGCACCAGCCAGCTTCCCGCTTGTGATTGACAACCTGCTGGGTGAAGACCTGAGCATACTGCATGTCAAATCCATGACCCTTGAGGGCAGTGATGCCTGGGCTTTCTCTCTGACCACCCCGAATGGTACTGACTTTGATCTGAGCAAGGGCAGTTCAACCAGTGGCTATGCCCTGAACTTTGCCCCGCAGGGCGAACTGGCTGCATTTGATGACGTCCAGCTTGTGATCACCTGTAATGACCCGGAGAACACTACTTTTACTGTCAACCTCAATGCC
This sequence comes from uncultured Lentisphaerales bacterium, assembly GCA_964565855.1. Taxonomy (GTDB): domain Bacteria; phylum Verrucomicrobiota; class Kiritimatiellia; order RFP12; family JAZUKQ01; genus CAZMGQ01. Next base: position 4,374 of record CAZMGQ010000065.1, read on the forward strand.
ACCCACGACCCGGTGGTGCCCGAGGTAGCAATACTGGAGCCCCCTGCCACCACTAATGTGCTCTTTGAGATCAACACCCTTTTACTGAGTGGCACCCATACAAATATTGCAGGCCAACTGAGCTACCATAACTCACTCATGGATAAAATGAGTGCGCCACCGCTTTTTCTGCTGCAAGATAATACTTGGAGAGTTGTAGCACATCTGTGGCCAGGCGAAAATGTGATCACAATCAGCGGCACCAATGTGGCTGGCAGGTTGGCAAGTGACAGTGTTACCATTATCCGTGAGAGTGATGACCCGGCTATCACCATACTGGAGCCGGTGACACCCTTCATCGCCACCTCCAACCAGGTGGAGCAGATCACTGTTGCAGGGAGTGTCAACCGCTTTGTGGTGGGCGATATCCGGTGGTCTGGTGCTGACGGACTTAATGGCACCTTCCCTGCATCAGCCAACTGGCAGACACAGGTGGATTTGTGCGAGGGCTTTAACGAGATTGTGTTTGTTGCCACCAACAGCTCGGGTGTTGCGGCGGCTGCCACCATCAATGTAGTCTGCCAGTCATCAGGATGGCTGGAGCCGGGTGATATAGTGATCCTGGGCTGGGGAGCTTCTGAAGGTGGTAGTGGTGGTGGCATACACCAGGGTAGAAGAGATTTTTCCATTGTAGCTCTGACTCCATTGCCAGCCGGAACAGTACTCTTCTTTACCGACAATGGCTGCTCAACTGAAGGCGAGTTCATCGGAGCCTCTGCCACCACACCCACGGGGCTTGAAAGCCTCTGTGCCCTGGCTGTGAAAAGAACTATCAGGGCAGGAACGATCTTCTGCACGGATGACCAGGGCAGCGACTATATTTGGGTCAAATCAGGCCGGATTACGGCATCAGCCAGCGGCAACTACAATCTGCCGCTCTTTGATTGTGGCAATGACCAACTGACAGTCTTCCAGAGCCAGTTTGACAATCCGTTGCTGAACCCGGAGGCATTTATATTCACCCTCGATGATACCGGTGCCTTTGAGCCACCGGTTGATACGTCCACAGGAGACATCCCTCCCGGCCTTACGGAGGGTGAAACTGCCATCACCCTGCCCCGGATAGCACCCGGTTACGGTGTGCTGGTTTGTGATGTGGCACCGCACTATGAGCGTATGCACAAGCTGGACGAGTGGTGGGATTACTTTACCGACACCGACAACTGGCTGGCACTGCAGGCAGGTGTTCTACCAGCCGGTTTTCTCTGGATAGGGGAGCTGGCAATTACCGCTATTGAACATGACGAGTCATGGTTTCATCTGACGTTCCGCTGTGCTTATGAGGATGACTGTCCCTACTGTGTCCTTCACCGCCCCGGTCTGCTGCAGCCCGAAAAGGTGGCTGCCACCGGCTACACCACGCAAGGGCCGGTTACAGAGTACTTTCAAATCAAAGGGAAAGATGCTGGTTTCTTCCGGGTCGTGGTTGAAAAGGAGAACTGAGGTCGTTCTCTCCGATATGGCCTCACATGGAAAGGCCTTTTGACGGCATGCCCGTCCAACTTTCGCAAAACAAAGTGACGCTGTGACCAACTTCAGGCTGCGGTCAGTCCGCTGACGATTTTTGCAACAGTTTCGGCTGCATCGCCGAAGAGCAGCATCGTGTCGGGATGTTCATAGAGCGGATTAGGCACACCGGCATAACCGGGGGCGGCATCTAGGTTGCAGATCACAATCTGTTTCGCTGCGTTGACATCCAGAACCGGCATGCCGTAAATCGGCGTATCAACCGCCGTGTTGGCGGCCGGGTTGATCACATCGTTGGCACCGATTGCAACCACGACATCTGTTTCCGGAAATTGTGGATTGGCCTGTTCGAGTTCCATGAATTTCTCGTAGGGAATCTGGACTTCGGCCAGCAGGACATGCATGTGACCCGGCATGCGACCGGCAACCGGATGGATTGCAAATGCAACCTCATGCCCCAGACTGCAGAGTTTGTCGTAGAGCTGCTTCACCTGTTGCTGCGCCTGTGCCACTGCCATGCCATAACCCGGCACCAGGATTACTTTGCCGGCTTGTCGGAACGCAGCGACGGCCTCGGTCAGACCCGGACGCACAGATTCGGCAGCGGGACCGGCGTCCTCCGGCTCAGGCTCCGGCCCTGAATCAGCAGTCGGTGCCGTGGGTGCCTGTGTCGTCCGACCGGACAGAATTGCGCCGAGGTTACGATTCATGGCGCGACACATGATCCGGGTCAAAACCAGTCCCGAAGCACCGACGATACCGCCGACCGCCACCAGAACAAAGTTGTTGAGGGCAAATCCGGCAAAAGAAGCCGCCACGCCCGAAAGAGAATTCAGGAGCGAGATGGCGATCGGCATATCGGCACCGCCGATCCGCATCACAGCCAGCCAGCCGGCCACGAAGGCCGCTAGCCCCAGAAGCGACGCAACCAGCCTCGTCTGTCCCGCCGTCCCCGGCAAAGCGGCGATGACCACCAGACAGGCGAGAGCCAGCAACAGTAGCAGATTTTTGAAGAAGTTCAGTCCGCGCCAGTTGACCGGTCGCTGCGACAACCAGCGGCTCAATTTGGCCGATGCCAACAGGCTGCCGCTGAGGGTTGCCATACCAATGGCAATGCCCAGCCCGCCCGTTGCTCTTACAAACGAGGTGGTTGCACCGGATTGTCCCGTCAGTTCGAGCCAGGCTACGATAGCCGAGGCACCGCCGCCGAAACCATTCAGCAGGGCAACCAGCTCTGGCATCCGGATCATGCGGACACGCTGTCCCAGAATCAGTCCGATAACGGCACCGATGGCGAGTGCTCCCCAGATCAGCCCCGATTGCAACAACTTGTGACGATGCAGGGCAAGCAGGATAAAGATGCCCATACAGGCGGCACTGAGGCCGTTGCCGCGCGGGGCTGTGACGGGCGAACTCATCCACCTGATACCGAGCAGCACACCGGCAATCGCAAGCAGTTCGAGAATGACAGTCACGTTTTCGGTCAGAAATGGCAGATCAAACATCGTCATCCCCTTTCTCAGCGAACATGCGCAACATCCGTCGTGTGACTGCAAAGCCGCCGACAACATTGATTGCGGCCAGAACCGCTGCCAGCGCCGCCAGCAGTTTGTCGCCGCGGCTGACCGCCTGCCCCAGCACGACAACCGTGCCCAGCACCGTAATGCCGGAGAGCGCGTTCATCCCCGACATCAGGGGCGTATGCAGCAGGCTGGGAATTTCACGGAGCAGCTTTGTGCCCACAACCGTCGCCAGGAAAAGAATCGCTATCAGATACCACTCCTGCATTTTAGCCCCCTCCCTGTTTTTGGGCCATCGCCGCCAGGGCGCCGCGATGCACGATACGTCCATTGCGGGTGACCAGGGCTCCGGCGACAATTTCATCGGTTTCATCGAGCTCCAGACGACCATCTTCCGCCAGGTAGAGCAGAAAACTGTTCAGGTTGCGGGCAAACATCCAGGTGGCAGAATGTGCCAGCAGGCCCGGGATATTTTTGATGCCGACAATCGTCACACCATGTCGGACGACGGTTTCGCCGGGGACAGTACAGGCACAGTTGCCGCCCTGATCGACCGAGATATCGACAATCACCGAGCCGGGACGCATCGACGCGACCATGGACTCATCGACCAGGAGCGGGGCAACCTGACTCGGTACGAGGGCAGCGAGTATCACGATATCGGCTGCCGCCACACTCTCCCGCAAGGCTTCGCGTTCCTGTGCCAGCCAGTGTTCGGAGAGAGCCAGGGCATAACCGCCGCTGCCGACGGCCTCCTCTTCCGGCACCCCGGCGGGAATGGCAGCCGCCCCGAGACTGGCAATCTGTTCGATTGCCGGTGGACGGATGTCAGTCGCGGTGACTGTGGCTCCGAGACGTTTGGCAGTCGCGATAGCCTGCAGCCCGGCAACCCCGGCACCGGCAACCAGAACCTTCGCCGGCGGGATCACGCCAACGGCTGTGCCCATCAAAGGCAGAAAAGACTTCAGCAGGTTGGCTGCCATTATAACCGATTTGTAGCCTGCAACCGTGCTCATCGAGGTCAGGGCATCCATCGACTGGGCGCGCGAAATGCGCGGGATACCATCGAGCGTCAGAGCTGTTACACCCCGTTCGGCCAGGCGCTGAATCATGGCGTGGTTATCCGGCGCGGCCGGATGCAGAAAAGTGATCAGAACCTGTCCTGCACGCATCAGGTCAACCTCGTGTCGTCCCAGAGCTTCGTTGAAAAGCGGCTCCTTGACCTTCAGCACGATATCAGCCTGCTCATAAAGCGTCACCGGATCAGCACAGATTCGCGCTCCCACCGCTTCATATTCTGCATCAGCAATGTCGCAGCCCAGTCCGGCAGCACTTTCGATCAGCACCTCGGCCCCTTCACGGCACAGCCCCGCCACCGTCTCCGGCAAACTCGCAACCCGCGCTTCATTGAGCATGATTTCACGCGGGATGCCGATCTTCAGTTCCTTCAGTTTCATAGCCTTGCCTTTCTCACTTGATCTCAGAACCAACTACGGCAGGAAAAACTTTCTCCGCCTCTACCCAGAAATCCAGACTTTTGAGCACGACACAGGTCTCCGAGTCCATCACGCCCGGTATTGTCGCCAGCTCGTCCGTCACAAAATCCACCAGCACCTGCCGCGTCGGAGCCAGCACAATCGCCACCAGATCGTAGCGCCCTGTGA
>CAZMGQ010000066.1:0-9049 GCA_964565855.1 uncultured Lentisphaerales bacterium
TTGAGGTGTCAATATATATCAGGACGGGACAGCAGGTACGGAGCCCTGCGGTCCCGGATCATGCGACAGGTTTGGAGAAACAGCTCTACCTGTGGCGACTTTTTTCTTTTCCGTGGCAGAGTCTGGACTCTGCCACAGGCTGATTCGGCACGGTGCTTTGATCTGGCATTACTGTAATCTTGCAAGGGAATTACCAGATTATGGTGCGGTGGCAGTGTGTGGACAGTGCCACAGGCTGATTCGGCATGGTGCTTTGATCTGGCATTACTGTAATCTTGAAAATGGGGTGCCAGATTATAGTGCGGTAAAAACCATCGGAGTCGGAATCGGGGTTGCAGAAGCAGATCCGGCACTGACTCTGGGACAGGCGAGAATGCCTATCCTACACTCTTCCCAGCGGATGCTTGCGGACAACTGTAAGACAGACATTTCTGTCTGTCCAAGAACAGCAGCAATTCTGATCATGGAGCAGTTTATACATACTATCGGGGTCGTTATTGGAATCGAACAGCCTGATTTTTATGCTGTTTTCGATACCGATAGCGATACCGACCCCGACAACCGAGCCAAATTTAGAATTGCCGGGGCAAACCCCTGACATTGACTCCATGGGGTGCAAAAGGATATGCTGGCTCTCCGTTGTCACAGGCTGTGTCCCTGCAATCCACATAATTATTATACGGAACTTTCCATGCATCCTTTCCGCTCCCATACCTGTAACGATCTGCGTCCCGAACATGTCGGTCAGACCGCCCGTCTCGGCGGCTGGATCTTCCGCCGGCGCGATCACGGCGGCATCCTCTTTATCGACCTGCGCGACCACTATGGCATCACCCAGGTCGTCATCAATCCCGACCAACCCTTCTTCGATGAAGTTGCCTCGCTCAAGCTCGAAAGTGTGATCATCGTAACGGGTCAGGTGGTGGCTCGCGATGCCGAAAACATCAACCCCAACCTGCCTACTGGGGGCATCGAACTGGTAGCAAATGAGCTGAGCATCGAATCCGCCGCCGAACAGACACCGCTCTATCTGGCGGGCGACGACGAAGGTCCGGAAGACACGCGCCTCAAATACCGCTATCTGGACCTGCGCCGCGAACGTCTCCACCGGCAGATCATGCTGCGTTCGGCTGTCATCAGCCATTTGCGCCATGTCATGCAGTCGCTCGGCTTCAACGAATTCCAGACCCCCATCCTCACCAGCAGCAGCCCCGAGGGTGCCCGCGACTACCTCGTCCCCAGCCGCATCCATCCCGGCAAATTCTATGCCCTGCCCCAGGCACCGCAGATCTTCAAGCAGCTCCTGATGGTGGCCGGCTTCGACCGCTACTTCCAGATCGCCCCCTGCTTCCGCGACGAAGACGCCCGGGCCGACCGTTCTCCCGGCGAGTTTTACCAGCTTGACTTGGAAATGTCTTTCGCCACCCAGGAAGATGTCTTCGAGGTCGTCGAACATCTGCTCCAGAGTACCTTCATGAAGTTCGGCGGTGCCCGCATGGCCGCCCCGCCCTTCCCCCGCATCCCCTACCGTGAAGCGATGCTCAAATACGGCTCCGACAAGCCGGACCTGCGCAACCCGATCGAAATGGCTGATGCCACCGACATCTTTGCCAGCTCGGGCTTCAAGGCTTTTGCCGGAGCCATCGCCAAAGGTGCCACGGTACGTGCCATCCCTGTCGCCAGCGTCAAGGGTCAGCCACGCAGCTTTTTCGACCGGCTGGTCGCCTATGCCCAGGACATCGGTGCCAAGGGGCTGGCGTATCTGGTCTGGGATAGCGACGACATCAAGGGACCGATCGCCAAGTTTCTGACGCCGGAAGAGCTGCAGGCACTGGCCACCCTCGGCAATATGCAGGATGGCGGCGCCATGTTCTTCATGTGTGATGAGCCGGGCGAAACCAACCGTATTTCGGGCGAGCTGCGGATCCGGCTCGGTCAGGAACTGGACCTGCTGGAAAAGGACACCTACCGCTTCTGCTGGATTGTGGACTTTCCGATGTACGAACGCGACGACGAAACAGGGCAGATCATCTTCTCGCACAACCCCTACTCCATGCCCCAGGGCGGCATGAAGGCTCTGACCGATGGCGACCCGCTGGATGTGCTGGCCTGGCAGTATGATGTTGTCTGCAACGGAGTCGAACTCTCCTCCGGTGCCATCCGCAACCACCGGCCCGACATCATGCTCAAGGCCTTCGAAATCGCCGGTTACGATGCCGCCGATGTCGAGAGCCAGTTCCCCGCCCTCTTCAATGCCTTCCGCTACGGCGCACCGCCCCACGGGGGTATCGCACCGGGGGTTGACCGCATTGTGATGCTGCTCGCCGGGGCCGACAACATCCGCGAGGTGATCGCCTTCCCGATGAACCAGCGTGCCCAGCCCCTGATGATGACCGCCCCCGCCACTGTCAGCGAAATACAGTTGCGCGAGCTGCACATCAACCTCCGCAAGCCGGCTCCGGCTGCCTCCCCACCCAAGACCGATGTCTGATCCGGCACATCGACGACCCGGCAGAGAGCTGCCGCCTTTCCCCGTACTGGATCAGCCGGACGAGTTTCGCGTTCTTGGAATCGACACTTCGCTCCGCAGCACCGGCCTCGGTCTGGTCGCCGGACGGGGTACATCGCTGCGTTCGCTCTGGAGCGCCACGCTCAAGGTACCGGCACGGGCACCGCTGAGTGAATGTCTGTTCACGATCCAGCGTGATGTTGCTGCGGCGCTCGAAGCACTGGCACCGACCGCCGTGGCGATCGAGGGGGTTTTCTTTTTCAAATATGCCAAGACGGCCCTGTTGCTGGGTCAGGCCCGTGGCGTGGCGATTGCAGCCTGTGCCGCCGCCGGAGTTCCGGTGTATGAATACGAACCGCGACGGGTCAAACAGGCTGTCGTCGGTTATGGTAATGCCGCCAAGGAACAGATGCAGCAGATGATGCGCTCCATGCTGCACCTGCCGGAGCTGCCGCCGGAGGACGAGGCCGATGCCCTGGCACTGGCCATCTGCCATATCCACAACGTCAGTGGCGTGGCCGCCCTGATGCCCGACCCCCTCTAACGCTGCTGAAAGCGGCGGGCCCAGTCGGCCTGGCGGGCGATACCGAGGAAGATGTTGGCATCGTCCTCAGTCAGGACACCACGGGAAAAGACGCGCAGGATGCCGGCCATCATGTGGTCGGCTTTTTCATCTTCCATGAAGCCGATATCGAGCAGCAGTTGCCGCCACATACGTTCGAGCTGGGCCCGCAGGGCGGCCGGAGCGAGGTCAGATTTCTCGGTCAGCGGCTCATAGTTGTCGCTCGACAGAAACAGCTCGTAGCAGAGCAGCAGCACGGCCTGGGCTAGGTTGAGGGAGCTGTATTCGCTGGCAGTGGGGAGCTGGACGAGATGGGTACAGATCGTCACTTCTTCGTTGAGCAGACCGCGGTCCTCACGTCCGAAAACCAGTGCCACAGGTCCGCGTTCGGCCAGTGCCAGCAGATCGGGAGCCCATTCGCGGGCTGTTCTGGCATGGCGGCGGTAGAGCCCATGCCGGGCGGTGGTACCGACCACGGCGACACAGTCGGCCACGGCCTCGGCGAGGGTGGCATGGGTTCTACGGGCAGCCAGAATGTCGTCGGCATGACAGGCCATGACCTCCGCCTCGCGCCAGTCGCTGACCTGTGGCTCGACCAGTGCCAGGTCGCGGATGCCCATGTTGGCCATGGCGCGGCAGACACTGCCGACATTGCCGCCATAGAGCGGCGAGACGAGAACGACGCGGATGGAATTAAGCGGCATGCTGCTGATTTCTCTATTTGTCCAGCCCGTGGTACTGTCGGTACCATGCCACAAAGCGGGGAATGCCGACGCTGATGGGGGTGGTGGGACGGTAGCCCAGACTGGCTGAGATGGCTGCAATATCGGCATAAGTCGCCGGCACGTCGCCCGGCTGGATCGGCAACATCTCCATCTGTGGCGTCACGCCGAGCGTTTCGCCGATTATACGGATTACTTCGAGCAGATCCTCGGGCTGGTTGTGGCCGATATTGAAGATCTCGCAACGGCTGAGGCTGTCAGCCTCGAGGGAGGCGGTCACACCCGCGACAATGTCGTCGATATAGGTGAAGTCACGCCGCATATTGCCGTGGTTGAAGACCTTGATCGCACGTCCCTGCAGCATCGCTTCGGTGAAGAGCCACAGGGCCATGTCGGGGCGGCCCCAGGGACCGTAAACTGTGAAAAAACGCAGCCCGATCGTCTGTAGTCCGAAGAGGTGGCTGTAGGTATGAGCCATCAGCTCATTGGATTTTTTGGTGGCGGCATAGAGGCTGACTGGACTGTCCACCGGGTCGCTCTCGCTGAAAGGCAGCTTGGTATTGCCGCCGTAAACGCTGGAGCTGGAGGCATAGACCAGCCGCGGCTGGCCGTGGTGGCGACAGGCCTCGAGCAGGTTGGCAAAACCCTCGATATTGGACTTGATATAAACGTCGGGATGTTCGAGCGAATACCGTACCCCGGCCTGGGCGGCGAGGTTGCAGACAGCGTCGAACTGTGTGTTGCGGAAGAGGTTTTCCAGCCCGGCCTTGTCGCAGAGATCGAGTTCGTGGCCCCGGTAGTTGGCATGTGCCAGCAGGCGGTTGTGACGATCTCGCTTGAGCGCAACGGGATAATAGTCGTTGAAGTTGTCGATCCCGACGACTTCATGTCCCCGCTCGAGCAGTTTTTCGGCAAGGTGCATCCCGATGAAGCCGGCCGCTCCGGTTACGAGAACCCTCACGGTGCCTCCGCCAGGCGCGAGGTGGAGATGTCGGCATCGTAGCCTGTGCCGCCCTCTTCGCCATCGGCACCGTAACAGATTACCTCGAAGGCTTCACCGGACGAACCGGGACAGAGGTAGGCATAGGGACGCTGCCAGGGATCGTTGGGGACGATGGTCGAGTCGAGGTAGCCGTTGGGACGGTAGCTGGCCGGGATCGGCGGCACGGTCGGCCGGCGCACCAGGGCCTCCAGTCCCTGCCGCTGTGTAGGCGGGGCGCCGTTGTCGGCAGCATACATCTGGAGGGCGGTCTTGAAGGTTGCGAGCTGCATCCGGGCCGCACTGACCCGCCCCTTCTGCGGCAGGTCAATCAACTGCAACCCCACCACCGTTCCCAGAATAACGACGATGGTGATGGCGATCACGACTTCCAGCAGGGAAAAACCCCACGTCTGTGATCGTCTGGCCGGTAATAAATGCGGTGCAACTGTCATCTTTTATCCTCTGGCAAGGCTCCAGTGCTTCTGCAAGCCCTCAGATGTGCGCCAGTATAATCAAAAGCAGCCCCGCCCTGCCAGCATTGAATCCGGCCCGGAAACTGCGGAAGATGTTGCTCCTCTATAAGCAACCTCTTGCCTATGCGGTTCGTGAGGACACTCACCCTCCATAAAATGTTCACCCTACGGTTGAAAATGGCGTACGTCCAAATCTGTATGACAGACATTCCTGTCTGTCCAGAAACGGATACTGAAACTGCGCTCGGGACAGGCAGGGGACAAAACTAAAATGGAGGGGAATGTCCCCAGGAGCCGAAGCAAGTATCCAGCAGCTTGTGGCGGACGGCTCATCGGGGTTCGCCAAGACAGCATCAGTACAGGCTCGCAAAGCGCAGTTTGCGCAGCGGGATGAGTGACCCCAGCACACAGACCAGCGCCACCAGTGCCGGCGGCACGATCGTATCCGGGAAGAACTTGTTGAGCAGGGTACTGACCCCGATCACGCAGAACAGCGTCAGAGCGTTAATCGTGGCATCGACCGCCAGGCAGGTCGGCCGACGGGCAGCGGGAAAAACTTCGAGCTGCAGAGCGCTTCGGCCGACCTGACTGACGGCTGTGGCAACACCATACAGGGCAAAAACCAACATGAATGCCGACATGGAGTCTGCAAAAACCACCAGCAGGGAACTGGCGAAAAAGAACCAGACCGAAAGCCGCGTTACCGACCAGCCACCCCGACGATCGCCCAACTGATGCCCCAGCAGGTTGCCGAGGATGGCTCCCAGCGTCTGGCTGGTCACAAACAAGCCCACGAATCCCTTGGGCTTGCCCGTCACGTTCAGGGCATGAGCCGCCAGAAAAGGAGTCATGACCAGCACGCCCGCCTGGAAAACACGCATCCCGACGAAACTGCGTAGCTTGCCATCGCTTCGCCACAGTGCGGGCAGCGAGCGCAGATTATCGCGCAGCGAGGTTTGCGGACGTGAAGCAGTCGTCTGGTGTTCCGGTTCCCTGATGCCGATAAAGAACGTGTAGGAAATCCAGAGAAAAACAGCCGTAATGGCATACAGCAGGGCATAACCACGATGATCCGGCCAACGGTCGAGAATGCCGACGATGACCGGTCCGGCGATGAGTCCGATGGTGCTGCTTAACAGGTAGCGTCGGGCAAACATCGAGGAAACACGGCGCAGATCGATTGTACGGGCAATGTATTCCAGCCAGGCGATGTAGGTGATACCCCCTGCCAGACCGGAGACCAGCGGTGAGGCAGCGGCGATCGCCACGGCGATCCGGGGATGAGTCGGCCAGAGAAAATAAAGTGCCAGTGCCCCCAAAACAAAAGGTAGCCGCTGCACGAAGCCCGCCACCATGACGGCTCCCCGGATACGCTGCATACGTTCCACCCAGTGCGCCGTAAAGAGTGAGGGAAGATTCAGCCCGAGGATCATCAGGACCGGCATGGAAGCCACAATCCAGACCGGGGCTGCAAGCACCACCATCATGGCGGGCAGTACAGATTCGGCCGCCAGAAACTGCAGGCCGCCGGCAAAAAAACCCCCTTCCAGGCTGTGAAACACGTGATTGCGACGCAGCATGCGAGGCAGCTTTTCATCATCAGCAGGCGGGGAAATATCAAGTCCTTGTTCCGGGGGCGACATGACGCTGAATTATAGTCAGAGTTCAGCCGGGCTAGCAAGGAGTATGCAGTCAGACCAAAACTGCGAGAGTTGTCGCTTTGCCTATCCCGATCGCAGTTTCAGTATCCTTTTCTGGACAGACAAGAATGTCTGTCACACAGATTTGGACATGCGCCATTTTTTAATCATCTGGTGAATATTTTATGGGCGAGGCTGTGCCGAACCACCAATGTAGGATAGACATTCCTGTCTGTCCGCTGAAGTTTGACCTTTAGACATATATTTCCCCACTCGCATTTTTTCGCAGTTCCGTTCACCCCAGCTTGGCGGCCTTGGTGCCTTGGCGGTTTTATTGGCGCAGGTTTGGCCGTTTCTGGACAGACAAGAATGTCTGTCACACAGATTTGGACATACGCCATTTTTTAATCATCTGGTGAATATTTTATGGGCGAGGCTGTGCTGGAAGCAGTGAGCCTGTCGAAGTGCCGAGCCGCCAATGTAGGATAGACATTCCTGTCTGTCCGCTGGAGTTTGAGCAGCCAGGTCTTGACGCTGGGGCCACTCTGTCGCATTCTATTCCGGCCATGAAATCAACTGAATCAACCAGTCAACTCGAAGCGATCACTTCTCTCTGCAAGCGTCGCGGTTTTATTTTCCCCAGTTCCGAGATTTACGGGGGTATTAATGGCTTCTGGGACTATGGTCCCCTGGGTGCCGAACTCAAGCGCAATGTGCGCGATGCCTGGTGGCGCTCGGTAGTCCATGGTCGCGAAGATATGGTCGGCCTCGATGCCACAATCATCATGAACCCCCGTGTCTGGCATGCCTCGGGCCATGCCGAAGGTTTTTCCGACCCAATGGTGGACTGCCGTCAGTGTCGTCACCGGCACCGGGCCGACCAGCTCTGCGAAGATCAGGGACAGAAGCTGATCGTGGAGGGCAGGGCGATGCGGCTGCCAGAGGGTATCAAGTGCAGCAACTGCGGCTCGGAACAGTTGACCGAGCCCAAGGCCTTCAATCTGATGTTCAAGACTTTTGTCGGACCGATCGAAGACAGTGGTGCCGAAACCTGGCTGCGCCCCGAAACTGCCCAGTCGATCTTTGTCCAGTTTAGCAATGTGCTGAATTCCAGCCGCGTCCAGATCCCGTTCGGGATCGCTCAGAGCGGCAAGAGCTTCCGCAACGAGATCACGCCGCGCAACTATACCTTCCGCTCGCGCGAATTCGAACAGATGGAGATCGAGTACTTCATCCGGCCCGATGAGGCGGTTGAGCTGATCCACGGTCGTATTGTGACCCTGGCCGACAAGCCTGATCTGACCGGGGAGCCGCGCGACGACTGGGGCTGGGAGGTCTGGCACAGGTACTGGGTCGAGCAGCGTCTGGCCTGGTACCACAGCATCGGCCTGCCGGCTGAATCGCTGGTGGAGTGCTGGCATGACAAAAACGATCTGGCACATTATGCCAAGACCTGTGTCGATATCGAGTATGCCTTCCCCTTCGGCGTACAGGAGCTGGAGGGAATCGCAGCGCGTGGCGATTTCGACCTCACTCAGCATCAGAAGCACTCAGGCAAATCGCAGGAAGTCTTCGACGATGAACTCAAGCAGGCGGTCGCCAAACTCGACGACGCGGCCCGCACAGCATTCAGCGAAAAAACTGTTACCGCCTGGACCGCCGCAGACAAATCTGCCGACGAAGCACAGGCCTTTGTGGACAAACTCTTCGAAGGACGCTACATCCCGCATGTCGTCGAACCCTCAGTCGGCACCGACCGTCTGGCATTGGCACTGATCTGCAATGCCTACGAAGAAGAGGAACTGACCAACGCCAAGGGCAAGACCGAAGTCCGTACTGTGCTGCGCTTCCATCCGGCAATCGCACCGATCAAGGCGGCCGTCTTCCCGATCGTCAAAAACCGCCCCGAACTCTATGCCATAGCGCGTGAAATTTTCGGCAGTCTGCAGAAGCGCTGGAACTGCTTCTGGGACGAGTCGGGTGCAATTGGTCGCCGCTACCGTCGCATGGACGAAGTCGGCACCCCCTTCTGCATTACGGTCGATTTCGACACGCTCGAAGAGGATACCGTCACCGTCCGCGACCGTGACACGATGCAGCAGGAACGTGTGCCGGTCAGTGAACTGCGCCAGTATCTGGAGAGCCGGATCGAACGGTAACC
>CAZMGQ010000067.1:0-8971 GCA_964565855.1 uncultured Lentisphaerales bacterium
GCTTGCCCCTTCCTGCGGGGATGTCCCGAGCGACCACAATCCTCCGCTCCTGCTGGCGCCCATGGCCGGCTTCACCGATGCCCCGACCCGCCTCATCGCCCGTCGCCACGGTGCCTCCGCCACCTTTACCGAAATGGTCAACGCCTGCGGCATCGCCCGACGCGATCCCGCCAGCCTCCAGCTCCTCGAGACTCTCCCCGGCGAGTCTCCGGTCATCGCCCACCTCTATGGCACCGAGCCGGACGAGTTTGCCGCTGCGGCCGAAGTCGTCACCTCGCTCAGCCGTTTTGCCGCCATCGACCTCAACTGCGGCTGTCCTGCCCCCCGCATCACCCAATCAGGTGCAGGTGCGGCACTGCTGGAACATCCCCGCCAGATCGGACGCATCATCGCCGCCATTCGCCGGGGCACCCACCTGCCTGTCACAGTCAAAACCCGCACCGGCCCCAACGCCGACCTGGAGACGATCGACGAAATTACCCGCATTGCCGCCGACCATGGTGCCGCTGCCATCACCATCCACGGGCGTCACCGTCTCCAGGGTCACAGTGGCCCCGTCAATTACCGGACCATTGAACGTATCGTTGCCACCGGGCTCCTCCCGGTAATCGGCAACGGTGGCATCCGCGACCAAACCTCTGCCAGCCTCATGCAGGCCGCAGGTGTTGCGGCTCTCATGCCCGGCTGGGCGGCCATCGGCAATCCCTGGCTCTTCAGCGACCTGCCGGCCGACTCCCCGGAAAGCGAGCCGACTGTGGATAGCATCGCCCGCGTCCTCCGGCACCACCTCACCCTGGCCCTGGCCTTCAAACGACGCTTACAAAAAGATGCCGCCCACTCCGGTCGACGCTCTGATCCCGAACAGAGTATCGTGCTCGATTTTCGTAGCCACCTCTTCCGCTACCTCAACGGCATGCGTGGCATCACACGCCTGCGTGGAAGGCTCAATCAGCTCAACAGTCTTGAAGACATCCACAGTGCAGTGGACGAAGTTCTGACCAGCGAACGTATCTTCCGTGCACGTGTCGGCCGCCGCTGACTGTCAGTCCACTCAGCTCCGTCGGATCCCCTGCACCAGTCGCCGGAAGAGCGCTATCTCGCTCTGCATGTCTTCCACCCCGTAAAGCGCACTGCCGGCCACAAAGGCATTCGCTCCGGCGGCCGCCGCCGCACCGATGGTCTCCCGCCCGATGCCGCCATCGACCATGATCACAAAGTCATCGCGTCCGCTTTCGTCGATCAGGTTCCGCATGTCTCTCACATGCGGCAGCACCCGCTCCATGAACGCCTGGCCACCATAGCCGGGATAGACCGTCATACACAGAACCTCGTCGATCAGCTCCAGATAGGGCCTGGTAGCCGCTGCCGGTGTATCGGGATTCAGTACCAGGCCGGGACGTACACCCAGACTGCGGATTTCGCGCAATGTCGCGGCCACATCACATTCAGCCTCAACATGAATCTGTATTGCGTTTGCCCCGGCCTCGGCAAAACGTTCCACATAACGGTCCGGATTTGTCAGCATCAGATGCACATTCAGCGGCAGCGAAACTTCTCTCCTGGCCATGGCCACTACGTCGGGTCCGAAGCTCAGGTTCGGCACAAAATGCCCGTCCATGATATCAAGATGCAGCTCATCTGCCCCGGCCTCCTCGGCCCGCCGCGCCCCGGCCCCCAGCCGGCCGAAATCTGCCGCCAGCAGCGATGGTAGTATTTTAATTTCCATGCGTTTCATTATCGCACGCCCCAAATCATCCCGCAAGCCACCAGAAATAACCGAAATGTTGAAAAGTAGCGTATCTCCAAATCTGTATGACAGACATTCCTGTCTGTCCAGAAACGGATACTGAAACAGCACTCGGAACAGACAAGAAGACAAAACTAAAATGGAGAGCGACCTGGAGGTGAACCACATCACCTCACCGGACGTACGACCAGCCGATCGGACGCCCATCCGCATAAGGCATATAACCGTGAAAAGGTCGCGGATCTTCATCAAAAACCAGCGGCAGGAAATAACGGTCGCCTTCCCACATGGGCAATTCCTCCAGACGTCCGATTTCAACCCATTCCAGCACGCCTTCTTCGTTGCTTTCGAGCACCGTGCCGCTGAACTGCTCGATCAGAAAAATGAATCCCAACCAATCCTCGCCGTTGGGTCCGAAGCCCGTCCAGTTGACCGTACCGCGCAGGGTCATGGCCAGCACCTCCAGACTGCTCTCCTCGCAGATTTCCCGCCGCATGGCCGTGGCAATGTCTTCGTCCCGCTCCATCCGGCCACCGAGTCCATTGTACTTGCCGAACTGCTCGTCGTGCAGCCGTGCATTGCGATGAACCATCAGCACCTTCTTACGGTCCGGGCTCAGAATAAATCCGAGTGTGCTGGTAATCGGTCGATACATTGAAATCACACTTTCATTTTTTGCTGCACGGCTTCAGCCCTGCACCTCTGACAGTACCTCGTTGAGGCTGCCGGTCCGGTAGCCGCTCAGGTCGAGCGTCACATACTGGTTGCCTGCCAGTCGCAGACCGGCGGCAATCACCTCGCGCTGTTGCAGTGCCGCCTCCATCTGATCGGGAGCCAACTCGATCCGGGCCACCTCGCCATGCAGCCTCACGCGACAGCCACTGAAACCCAGCCGCTGCAGCAGCGCTTCCGAAGCTTCCACCCGAGCCAGAGCCGCAACAGTGACCTCCGTCCCGTAGGGCAACCGCGAGGCGAGGCAGGCGGCAGCCGGTTTGTCGGCCGTCGGCAACCCCAGCAACTTTGAGGCAAGCCGCACATCGGCCTTGCTGAACCCGGCCACCTGCAGCGGATGTGTTATCGCCAGCTCCAGAGCCGCTCTGGCTCCCGGTCGATAATCGCCCCGGTCGTCGAGATTGCTGCCATCGGCCACAACCTCCAGCTCCCTCTCCTGCGCCAACCTCTGCAAGCGTCCGAACAACTCATGCTTGCAGTGATAGCACCGGTCAGGGGTGTTGGCACGGTAGGAGGGATCATCCATTTCACTGGTCGCAATCACCTCGTGTCTGATGCCGATCGCCTCCGCCAGAGCCACAGCCGCGGCCAGCTCGGCACGAGGCAGCGAAGGCGAATCAGCCGTCACGGCCATTGCCTGTGCCCCGAGTACCCGCTCTGCCACGGTTGCCAGCAAAGCACTGTCGGTACCGCCACTATAAGCCACCAGCAGCGAGCCATACTCGCGCAACACCGTTTCGAGCCGATCCATTTTGGCCGCCAGATCATCCGACTGCCAATCGGGCGGCCAAAGAGCGGGAACAGACTTAATAACTGCAGTTGTCATGAGGGGATACACTAGCACATTTGTGGAGAAACTATAAGCTCGAATATCTGCCCCTGGACTGCGGAAAATTTTGCTCGTTCATGCATAAATCCAACATACAAGGGCAAATGTCCTCATGAACTGCCCTCTGCATCATTTTGACGTCTCTCATATTCCTGCAGCAGCTTTTCTGCCTGTTTCAGACTACGCTGCAACCGGCTTGCCGATCTCCGTCTGTGCAAATTATCAAAGAAAAGCGCATAAGCTCCGGTTACCTCCTGAAAGTCGGCCGTCCTGCCCCCGCCCAGCCGCTGCATCTGGGCCAGCTTGAGCGATGCCGCCACCGTCATCCAGGATTCCCTGCGCAGTGCTATCAAATCCGACGGCTCCAGTTTTTCCCTGTATGGAAACCCTGCAAACGGCACACCCGACGCTCCGGGCCACATGACGAGCTGGCTGCGCAAACGTCCCGCCAGTGCCGGATGGGTCTGTCCGGGAGTCAACACCGTCCAGCGTCGTGCCAGCAGCCATTTGTCCCAGTCACTGTCCAGATCTGCCAGTCCTGTTCCCGGCCCGCCCACCGCCTCGGCCAGCGCCCTGTCCCAGGAGTCCCCACGCGACAGTTGTTCTTTCAGGCTGCTGTACCGTTGATAACGCTCCGGATAGTCGAGAAACCAGGCCAGCAACTGGGCCGCCAAAGCCGGATTTGTGTCAGCATAGGGCGAAAACTGCGCCACCAGCACCTCAAGACAGGGCAGTGCGGCATGTGACCAGCGGTCGAGCACCGCTTCAGCATCGTCCTGACGCCGGATCCGTTCCGGCAGCCGTGCCAGCCCCGCCGCAAACCAGCCCGGAAACGCCCCCCCATCCTCGCGCCTCAGAACACTTTTGCTCTCCGCCATTTCCGGCCGCCAGCCAGCCGCCACCACATCAGCCATCAGCAGAGCCTCATAGTAGCGGTACACAACCTCCCGTGCCTCTGCCGCAGCGGGATCGCGCAGCAACAAATGCAACTCCGGTCTGGTGCCCGTTTCCACCCGCCAGTCGATTGTGGCTGGCGAATCCTCAGCTCCCGGTTGCACGATGACCGACGTTTCATAATCCAGGGACCGGGCCGGTGCACCCAGCAGGCTTTTCAGGCGGCTCCTGGCCGTTTCCAGAAAGTTCAGCAGCTCAAGCTTGCCACCGGCATCCAGCCCCGTCCCGGCAACCCGGATACTGCCGTCCCGATTGCCGACTCCCGCAGCACGATCCAGCTCCGCCACCCGCTCGAGCATATCGGCGGCACCGGTCGGCAATTCCATTACGGCCGCCGTCGGCTGTTCTCCAGCATTATCAGCCCGACTTGGGTCAGTCAGTTGCGACAGGCTCAGCAGCGTCGCCAGCGTCCACACTTTCATCCTGTGCCGAAAGTGCAGCCTGCATTTTCTCCAACGCTTCATCACGAGCAGCTCCCCGCGAAGTCATCAAGCTCATTTTGCCGGGCACAAGTTTGCCGACCGAAATCCGCTGGGCCAGCGGCCACTCGGGGCGGCCCCGGTAGGTATGTTGCAAAATGCTGCGCAACGGCCCCTTGAACGGCCAACCGAGCGGCAGCCTCCCCAGCCTGACTCCCACAACCTGCAGTCGGCCGGTCCGCCGCGAGGGCTTTAGCCGATAGTCCAGCGAGACCACCGGTCCACCGGATTTGCCCTCTGCCGTGACTAAAGGCTGCACCAGCCAGCGAACGCGCACTCCATCCGAATCCAGCCGTACACTCACATTGCGACCGACTGACCGACGCATCACATGAAAGCGCAGATAAGCGTTGATCTCATCGGCTGTGACATCCGCCTCACCAACCTCATCCTGCAATAACACCTGTGCCAGCATGCGCATCTTGTGCGAGGCATCCCGCGCCTGGCTGGCAGTCAGGTTGCCCGTGTAATAAGGCGTTCGCTGCGACCAGCAAGCCAGCGCCAGGCAAATCACCAGCCAGACCGTCAAAACAGCACTGGCAATCCGCACCACCCAACGCCGTTTGACCGCCAGCTCACCCAGGCGTTCAACATCTTCTCTCACCAAGCTGCTGGCAGGCAGTTTCTGGCCGCAACCGACACAGAACACCTTGCCCAGCGTATTTTGCGCCGTACAGTTGGGACAGATAATCACTCCGACCCCCGTTTCATGAGATCACACTCGGAACCATTGAGATTGTCAAAAGGCATTTTGCGTTTTCCACCAAACCGACCATGTTTATACAGGCACAGAAGACTCTAGTAGGCACAGCACCGGCTGTCAACCGTATTGAAGGCGACTCAGTGGGCCACAGGCATCACACATTGAACAGGAAGTGGATGATATCCCCGTCCTCCACCACATACTCCTTGCCTTCCATACTCGCCACTCCGGCAGCTTTGCAGGCCGCTTCCCCGCCCAGCCTCACATAGTCCTGATACTTGATCACCTGCGCCCGGATAAACCCCCGCTCAAAATCAGTATGGATCTCGCCCGCCGCTTTCTGGGCGTTACAGCCGCGCCGCACCGTCCAGGCATGAATCTCGTTCGGCCCCACGGTAAAGAAACTGATCAGTCCCAGCGTCTCGTACCCCAGCCGCACAATCCGGTCGAGCCCGCTGCTGCTCACACCGTACGAAGCCAGAAACTCCTCGCGATCCTCATCTGCCAGACCCGCCAACTCGGCCTCCATCTGGCCGCAGATACGCACTACCTCGGCTCCACGACCGTCGGCATGACGCCGCAGCTCCCCCACAACCGCATCATCCGCCGCCACAGCCGTCTCATCGACATTGGCACCGTAAATCGTATGTTTGTCCGTCAGAAACTGCATCGCCTGCAGGGTCGGCTGCAGGTCCAGCTCATCCCGCTGCGGGTAGCCGGCCACCGTGCCCCCCGCCTCGATGTGTTCCTTCAGCCTCCCCGCCGCCGCCAGCTCCGGCCGCACCTCCTTGTGAGCCCGGGCCTGACGAGTCAGGTTATCCACCCGCCGCTCAATCGATTCGAGATCCGCCAGCAACAACTCCGTCTCAATGATCTCCACATCCCGCACCGGGTCCACCGCCCCTTCGACATGGACCACATCCGGGTCATCAAAGCACCTGACGACATGCAGAATAGCATCTACCTCGCGGATATTGGCGAGAAACTTGTTCCCCAGCCCCTCCCCCCGCGAAGCCCCCTTGACCAACCCGGCGATATCCACAAACTCCACCGTCGTCTGCACCAGCTTGCGGGACTTGCCGATACTCCGCAACGCCGCCAGCCGCTCATCCGGCACCGGCACAACCGCCTTGTTGGGCTCGATTGTACAGAAGGGATAATTGGCCGACTCAGCATTTTGAGTCCTGGTTAACGCATTGAAGATAGTCGATTTGCCCACATTCGGCAGACCGACAATGCCGATCTTGAGTCCCATATATCAGCGTCCTTCGCAGCTCAACGGACGGTGTAACGTGTCGCCCTGGTGAGCGCTTTCCAAAGCTGCTCGGGATTATCGGCCTTCAGAGTCGCCTCACGGCTGGGGTCTTTGCGGTAGGCTTCAGTTATGCCGGCCATCAGTTTCAGATAAAAGGCGCTGACAGCAGTCGGAATGGTGGAAAAGAAAATAAAGTGACAGGGCTCGGAGTCCGGTCCGTCAAAAATTATCCCCTCGCGGCTCGTCCCCAGTGCGACTGCCAGCCCGCCACCCTCGACACCTCGCACGTGCGGAAAAGCCAACCCCTGGCCGACGTTGGTGCTCATGATGCTCTCTCTTTCGAGAGCCACCTTCACCATTTTATCGGCACTGTCGATAAAACGATCCTTCTCCATCGCTGCCGCCAGCACCTGAATCGCCTCCTCTTTGGTGGTAGCCTCCATGTTCGACAACATCAGGCTCGGCGATGAAAAACGCGCAATCCCGGCCTTGCGGTCGCTTACCCCGCGTTTGGTCTGCGGCTCTCCGACCCACTTCGGACCCATCGAATCGTACAAAAATCTCGTACAGTTCGGGCAAGCCTGCAACGTCCGGCAAAACCGCACTTCCTGCACCACCGAACTGCCCAGCCTCAGTCCGCACATCGAGCAGTTGTTGCCGCTCAAAGGTGCGATCACGATATGGTCACGCTTGTGCAGACGCTGGTAAGAACTCTTGATCTCCTGCGGCAGCGCCTCGGTCATGGTGTAAATACCCTCATTCAAACGCTCAAGATTGCTCCCGCCATCCGGTAATCCACGCTGCTCGTCGCGTATAAGGATCAGCTCTTGAAGTTGAATCAGATGGTTGATGACACTGCGCATTTTTACCTCTCATATCCAGCCAGTCATAACAAAAAAACACTTGACCGGCACATAGGAACTAGAATCGCTATTATTGGCGCAACTGTAAAGCTCAAAACTGCGAGAGGCTTTGCTCTCTGTGCGCAAGTCACTGCAATCGCGGTTCGTCCGCCTTCGCCAAGGCTACGGCGCGACGAGTGAGGACACTCACTCTCCATGAAATGTTCACTCATACCAGACGTGCCAGAGAAACAACCCCTGTGGCGGTGCTGTCTCCACCCTCGAAGTCCGCAGCCTGCTCGCCATGACCTCCGTCACACTCTCCGGCGTTTCCCTCCCGGTCCCGACTGCAATCAAAAAACCCGCCATGCTGCGGACCATCTTGTACAGAAACCCCTCGCCCCGCACGTGGATCGCAATCTCGGGCCCCTCGGCCTCCACCTCAACTCCGAAAACCTCCCGCTCGGTCGATGCCTGTTCCCGATGCGGATTGGCACTGAAGGCGGCAAAGTCGTGCCGCCCCACAAAACGCGCCGCCGCCTCCCGCACCCTTGCCGGATCGAGCGGTCGTCGTACATGGGCCGCATAGAGACGCCGCTCGGGCGGTATGACCTCTCCGTTCCAGATAAAGTAACGGTACTCCCGGCCCAGGGCCTGCCGCCGCGCATCAAAATCCGCTCGCGTCTCTGCCGCCTCCAGTACCTGAATCTCAGGCGGCAACTGGCCATTCAACGCCCGGCGCAACTGTACGGGCGCCATCTCCCGCGCCATGTCAAAATGCACTACCTGCCCCCGCGCATGTACCCCGGCATCCGTCCTCCCGCTGCCATACATCCGGCAAACTGCCGGGGCCACCAGCGGCTGGGCGGCTTCTTCGAGCAACTGCTGGATGCTGATGCCGTGAGGCTGCCACTGCCAGCCGACAAAACGTGTGCCATCGTAAGCCACAGTCAGGCGATAGCGCCGCATGGCGGCGGCATCGGGAGAGGTATCTACTTTATCTGATTGCACTGTTTACAGAAAATAAGGTATGGTGGCGGTTTGACGGCGTTGATCGCGCTGTTGGGAGAGATGACCGAGAGGCCGAAGGTGCGGCACTGGAAATGCCGTGTACTCCAAAAGGGTACCGAGGGTTCGAATCCCTCTCTCTCCGCCATTCTAGACCAGTCTGCGATCGGCTGTAAATCGGCAATTTTTTATCCCGGACCGTGGAAGATGAAGTCCTCACCAACTCCGTTGCCTTCCACCAAGCTAAAAGGCGCACTCGCAGGCAATGGCTCCAATGCAGCCCGCTACCTCAATCTGACCTATGGCCCCGTGTCGCGTCCGCGCGCCCTATGGCAGGAGGCAGTCACAAGCCTCCTGAGCGGCTGGCCGGGGGCCGCCGGCATTGCTCTCCGTGGCATTTTCTACCGCCGCTTTTTTGCCGC
>CAZMGQ010000068.1:0-8804 GCA_964565855.1 uncultured Lentisphaerales bacterium
AGTTGCACCTGGAGTGCGGCAAAGCTGGAGCGGGTTTCGGCGATCTGACGCGGCCCGATCAGGGGGAAGGTGGGGAAGGGCTGAGACAGTACCCAGGCGAGGGCAATGACAACCGGTTCGACGCCTTTGGCCTCCGCCAGCTCGAAAGCCCGTGCCTGTCGCTTGAAGTTGTCGGGCGAATACCAGGGACGGACGAGCATCGGGTCATCGAGCAGGTCGGGGGCAGCCCGTCCGGGAATGAAGAAGCCGCGTGCCTGACTGGACCAGGGGAAGAGGGCGATTTTGTTTTCAGTCAGCCACTGGCGGGATGCCTGATCGTGAACGTGAATACAGCCGTCCCAGACGGGATTGACCATTTCGGCCAGTGAAAGGTTATTCGAGAGGAGGGAAAAACTCTGCTTGCCATGTTTGGCCGCATAGGCGTTGGCTGCGGCCACACGTTTGAGCGACCAGTTACTGCCTCCGAAGGCTTTGACGCGCCCCAGGCGAACCTGTTCGTTGAGTACATCCACAAATTCGCCCACGGGGATTTCCAGATTGTCGCGGTGCAGCATATAAATGTCGGCACAGTCGAGCCCGAACCAGTCGAGCTGCTGCTCAAGCTGGGCTACGAGATCGGTGGGGTTGCATTGGGGCGTATGGGCACCTTTGGCGATAACGACGACTTCGTCGCGGATGTCGCGTGCCCTGATCCACTGTCCGAGGAGGGCGGAACGGCTGTAGCCATAGATATGAGCCGTATCAAAGCAGTTGCCGCCGCGCTGGAAATAGTCGTCGAAGACAGCCGAGAGATGTGGCCAGGTGTTCTGGTTGTCCACGCCCATTACCAGGCGTGATACGGGTTTGTCGAGGTGTGCTACCTGACCGTAGAGCATCGGTGCTGAGGGGCTTTTGGCAAGAACAACTCCGGCAGCCGTCCGGTTGTCGGCATTTTCGGCCAGTTCGGAGTCGTAGGCCAGCCCGATGGAGCGGCGCCACTGATCCTGCGCCCGCAGGTTGCCCAGTGTGTCCTGCCAGGTCATGGCCGGAGCCTCCGGCTGCTGCTGACCGGCGAGAATGGCCCGGCCGCAGACATCAACCTCGAGGGCATAACTGGAGACATCCGATGGGATATCGATCACCTGTTGTTCGGAACCGTTCCGGTTGACAATGATCTGTCCCGGACAGGCACCACTGCGGGCTGCGACGTAGGGGTTGGGGATGAGGATATTGCCTTCGCTGCCGAAGATGCGGACGACGTTCTCCTGATTGACTCCGACACCCGTGGCACAACTCGCGACAATTCCCTCCGGGAAGGTGAGGCTGGCAACCGTCCACTGGTCGACACCAGACTCCGGATGCAGGCTGCCGGCAGCGGCAACATTGAGCGGTTCGACAAAGTCCTGGCCGAGAGCCGCGCCAGCAATGAGCCTGGCGATCGAAGTCGTATAGCCGCCGACATCGAGGATACCGCCACCGGCCATCTCCCGGCTCCAGAGTCTGGCGGCGGGGTTGAAACCGGCATGGAATGAAAATGTGGCCTGAATCACCCTGACCTCGCCGATCACCTTGTCGCGCAGCAGTTCCACCAGGCGGACAGTCTGCGGATGACAGCGATACATGTAGGCTTCCATCAGGAAGGTGCCGTTTTCGGCGGCGGCATTCAGCATGATCTGCGCTTCGTATTCGTTGATACCGAGAGGTTTTTCGACCAGCAGATGTTTGCCGGCCTCCGCAGCTTTGACAGCCCATTCAATATGGAAGGGGTGGGGCGTTGCAATATAGATCGCCTGAACTGCCGGATCAGAGAGCAGTGCTTCGTAGGAGCCGTAAGCCACCGGAATATCATATTGGCCGGCAAACTTGTCGGCTTTGGCCTGATCGCGTGAGGCGACAGCGGCAAGGAGGCCGGTTTCCGAGTTTCTGACTCCATCGGCGAAGGCATGGGCGATGGCACCGGTGGCCAGAATACCCCACTGAACTCTGTTTTGCTGCATTTTAGTTTCTCCTGAATGAAAATAGATCGGTGCTGTCACCAGTCTTTGGCAGACAGTCTTACAACGGGTGACTCCGGCAGGTCGGCCAGAATTTCGCGGATGGTGAGTTTTTCGCCCGGCAGGCGCAGGTCGGGCTCGAGGTCGGCCAGTGGCTGACAGACAAAACGCCGTTTGGTGCACTGGGGATGTGGCAGGGTCAGGTCGGGACGTGACATCTGGACCATGCCATAGGTCAGCAGATCAATATCGATCGTACGTGGTGCATTGCGTTCGCCCGTGCGGCGGCGGAAGAGGTCATCCTCAATCGCATGGAGGACGCGCGACCACTCTTCGACATCAATCCGGGTTTCGACCATCAGGACGGCGTTCAAATAGTGCAGCTCGCGGTAGTCGGACGGGACATCCACCGGCTCGGTTTCATAGAGGGGTGATGACCTCAGGGCCACCACCCCCGGAAGTGCGGCGATGCGGGACCGTGCTTCGCGCAGGTACCCCAGCCGGTCCCCGAGGTTGGAGCCCAGCCCGACCGCCGCCTTGACGACTTGCGACATGAGTCGATCAGAGACCCATCTCAGCCAGGTTTTCGCGGCTGATCTTGAGACTGCGGAAGGGGTCATTGGTGATCGGGCAGGAGTCCTGCTCGACGATGAAGTCACGCGTGCCGGACTGCTTGCAGGCCTTGATCACGGCCGGCCAGTCGATGCCGCCCTCGCCGACTGCTCGCCAGACGGGCTGGTCGTCGACAATGCCCCAGTCCTTGAGATGGACCTGGTCGAGGCGGCCTTTGAGTTTTTTGGCCCAGGCGACGGGATCGTGCCCGCCACGTGCGACCCAGCCGAAGTCCAGCTCGGCCTGCAGTGCGCTGGTGTTCTCGAACATCATGTCGAGTACCGTCTGACCGCCCTTGCCACAGCGGATGCCGAATTTCTCGAACTCGAACATGTGGTTGTGGTACTGGACGACGATACCTTCCTTCTGGAAGTTGACGGCATACTTTTCAAACTCCTTGAAAAGCTTGTTCCAGCTTGCGCGGGTCGTGAACTCCTGCCGTGGCAGCCACGGGATGGCGACATAGCCGATGTCCCAGGCCTTGCAGTCGGCAATCACCTTGGCAGGGTCTTTGCGAAAATCATCCAGATTAGCATGTGCCCCGATCGGCTTGACACCCGCATCGTTCATGATCTTGTTGAGTTCGGCTGGATCAATCGGGCCCACGCCGGAGATCTGAGCGGCGTCATAACCGATTTTTTTGACCCGCTTCATGGTCTTGACAATATCGGCTGGGGTTTTCAAGTGATCCCGCAAGGTGAAAAGCTGGGCGGCGACGGTAAACTTCTTGGCCATGGTCTTACTCTCCTGAACGTTGGACTCGGGCGCCGTCAGGCGCATGTGTTGCCGGAACAAAATAGCCTAACGGGGGCACAATGTAAAGCCCGGACGGAAAATGCACATGTCTCTTGCGGGAAGGGAGCTTTTCAGGCTAAGATACGACCATGCAGGTGTGTATCGACTATCAGCCGGCCGTTGCCCAGGGGGCAGGTATCGGACGTTATACGCGGGTTTTGGCGGAAAAACTGGTCAAAACTGCCGCGTCTGATGATCGTTTGTGCCTGTTTTATCTGGATTACCGGCGCAAAGTTCCCCCCGATCCCCTGCCGGGGGCTGAAAGCAGAGCTTGCCGCCTGCTACCGGGGCGTATGCTGCAACGCTGCTGGCGGCACCTCGGCTGGCCCGCCTTCGACCAACTGGCAGGTCCGGCGGATGTCTTTCACTTCACCAATTTCATCATGCCGCCACTGCGTCGGGGTCGTTCCGTCGTTACTATTTTCGACATGAGCTTCGAACGTTACCCGCAGTTTGCCGAAGAGCGCAATCTGCGCTATCTGCGGGCCGGTTTGCGCCGGACTGTCGAACGCGCCGATGCCATCATCACGATCTCACAGTTCAGCGCCGACGAAATCGCGGCCCTGCTGCCCGCCAGCCGTGGCAAACTGCACGCCATTGCGCTCGGCATCGCCCCCTCTTTTGCACCGGCCGGGTCGGACGCCATTGCTGCATTGCGTCAGAGTCTGGGGCTTGCACGTCCCTACCTGTTGACGGTCGGCACGATCGAGCCGCGCAAAAACCTGTCTTTCCTGGTCGAGGTCTTCGAGCGGTTGAACCAGCCGGAGCTGGAGCTGGTGATTGCCGGTATGGCCGGCTGGAAATGCGAGCCGATTTTCGAGCGTTTCCGTAACTCGCCGCTGGCCGACCGAATCCGTTATCTGGAATATGTGCCCGATGAAAGCCTGGCCGCACTTTACAGCGGAGCCGAACTCTTTGTCGTGCCTTCGCACTACGAGGGCTTCGGTTTTCCGCCGCTCGAAGCCATGGCCTGCGGTACGGCTGTTGTCTCCTCCAGCGGAGGATCACTGCCGGAGGTGCTGGGGGAAGCGGCGCGGATCATGCCGGATTTCGAGATCGAGCGTTGGAGCAGCGCCATCGGCTCACTGCTCAACGATACGGAACAAAAAGCTGCACTGTCAGAAGCAGGCTTGCAACAGGCCGCCGGATACCGTTGGGAAAAGACAGCCAGCGCGACCTGGCAGGTATATCGGGAGGTGTGTCGATGAAGATCGTACTCGATGCACGCTGGATTATTGAAGAGCCCTCCGGGATCGGCGTCTATACGCAGGAACTGCTGAGCCGTCTGCCCATCATCAAGCCGGAATGGCATTTCCGCATTTTGTTCCGCAGCCGCGGCCTGGCACGTCTGACGCTCGCCTCCTGCGGTCTCGAACGCTGCGCCAACATCCATCCCACCGTTCTGCCTTACGGCATCTTTGCATACCGCAGCCAGTTGCAGCTCCCGCGGTTGCTCCATCAATGGGATTGCGACCTCTTCCACTCGCCCAATTACATGATTCCCTACCTTGCTTTCAAACGGCGCGGAGGCGGCAAAATTCGCTGTGTGGCGACCATCCACGATGTAATTCCGCTGATCATGCCTGACCATGCGCCCAAATCGCGCAAGAGCCGGCTCAAGGGACTCTTTTCATTTTCATTGCGCGAAACTCTGCGCCGTTCCGATGCCATCCTGACCGTCAGCGAAACTTCCAAGCGCGATCTGCTGGCGGCGCTGCGGCAGGGTCCGGACACTGCCACCAAGGTCCACGCCATCTACAACGGAGCCGCCCCGCTTTTCCAGGCCGAGGGACGCAAGCCGATAACGACAGCCCCCGATGCAAGACGCACGTTGCTGTATGTCGGCCGGCTCGATCCCTATAAAAACGTGACACGTCTGGTCGAGGCCTTTGCACTGGCCGCCCCCGAGCTGCCCTTTCCGCTGCGGCTCAAAATTGTCGGCCCGCCCGATCTGCGCTACCCCGAAGCCATGCAGCGGGCACATGAGCTGGGAGTGGCAGAAGAGGTGCAGTTCACCGGTTATGTATCTAGCGAAGGGCTGGCCGAAGCTTATCGGACGGCCGACCTGCTGACGCATCCTTCGCGTTATGAGGGCTTCGGGCTGCAACTGGTGGAGGCCATGCGTTGCGGCCTGCCGATCGTCTGTACCGATGGCGGTGCCCAACCCGAGGTGGCCGGCGCAGCGGCGCTGGTGGTGCCACAGGACGATGCCCGGGCGTTGGCCGACGGAATTGTTGAGCTTTTGCAGAATCCGGATCGTCTGGCAGAATTGCAGCGGCAGGGTCTGGACCGTGCCACACTTTTTGATTGGGACAAAACGGCCGCTTCAGTGGCCAACGTTTATCAGAAGCTGCATAATACGCAGCAATCATAAAGGAAAGGAACAGTGACATGGCTGGTTGGGATACAATGCAGAGACTGGTGCTCAAAGAAATCGTACAGGGGCGGGAAGAGGGACGTGATCCGGCTGGTCTGAGCCGGGTGGAGGCCAAGCTCGAGGCGGCGGGTGACGACCGTGAGGCACTCGAAGCTCTGCATGCCGAGCTGCTGCAGGTGCCGTTGCTGGCGGACTTCCCCTACGAGGAGCCGAGTGATCTGGCAGAGATTCGCAAACTGCGCCCGGACCGTGAACGCCGCGCCGCGCCACCTCTGGCGGATGACGAACTGTACGACCGGCTCTACGGTGCCTGGCTCGGCCGCTGTGTGGGTTGCGCACTTGGCAAACCAGTCGAACACTTTATGCGTCCTTATGGAGATTTCTCTTCCTGGAAGCGACAAAAACGGTATCTCACCGCCATCTCGGCTGATGAATGGCCGCTGCGCGACTATATCCCTGCCAATTCGCCTGCCAGTGAAGAGACAGGGCCGGTCGGCTGTCCGGCTTCGACACGTGAAGAGATCGCCTTCATGGAAACCGACGACGATATCCGCTATACAGTTCTCGGACAGATTATACTGCAGCGTTTCGGTCCCGACTTCATGCCGGTTCATGTGGCTCATCAGTGGTTTCAGAGCCTGCCCTACAACTTTGTCTGTACAGCCGAGACCCAGGCCTACCGCAACATGGTTGACCGTGGCACAATCATCCGTCACGTCTGGAAGCCCGAGTGGGTGGAGAGAGCCGCCGCTGAAACCGATTGGAACTGGATCGTTCACCGCCTGAACCCCTACCGTGAGTGGATCGGTGCCCAGATCCGGGTCGATTCGTACGGCTATGCCTGTCCCGGCAATCCCGAACTGGCAGCCGACATGGCCTGGCGCGATGCCAGCATCAGTCACGTCAAGAACGGCATCTATGGTGCCATGTTCTGTGCGGCGATGATGGCTGAGGCTTTTGTCGAACGTGATCCGCTGGCGATTGTCGAAGCCGGGCTGGGCGAGATTCCCACCACGTCGCGGCTCTATACCGATATCCGCAAAACGATCGATGTCTGTGCCAGCCACGACAACCGTTTTGAGGCCTTCGAGGAGATCATCCGCGAATTGTACAGCAGGCTGGGGCACTATCATCCGGCCCATACCAACAACAACGCCGCCCTCTGTACGGCAGCAGTGCTGCTCTCGGACGGTGATTTCGCCAAGGGCATCACCATGGCCGTGATGGGAGGCTGGGATACGGATTGCAATGGTGCCACCGTCGGCTCGATCGTCGGTGCCATCACCGGGGCCGCAGCCGCTCCGACCCACTGGACCGGTCGTCTCAACGACACCCTCAACTCCGAGATCCCCGGCTACCATCCGATCGCCATTTCGGAATGTGCCCGCCGGAGCCTGGACATCGTCCGCAAGGTCGAAGCCCATACCGGCGCAAAAGGCTGAACTCGGCTGTGGCAGAGTCCGGACACTGCCCCGACTCTGCCACCTTGTTTTTCTGCAACATGCACTTTGCTTTGCAGAGGCGGCTCATGGGGACATTCGCCTTTCATTTTAGTTTTGTCCCCTTGGCTGTCCCGAGCCCAGTTTCAGTATCCATTTCTGGACAGACAGGAATGTCTGTCATACGGATTTGGACATCCGCCATTTTTTAACCGTCAGGAGAACATTTCGTGGGGGGTGGGCGTCCCCGCGAACTGCTCACTAAAAATCATACCAGTTTGACTGCAGTGTCAGAGTCCCCACAGTGCCGGAAAAATCTTCACCAACCATAAGTGGGATTTCGATCAGCCATGTCTTGCCGGAGTGTTCAGCCTTCAATTCCGGAGAGATTTGCCACATCTTTTCCTTGCCGAGACTTGCCTTGAGATTTGAAATATCATCAGGGGTCAGCGACCGCTGAAAACGCATAACCTGCGCCTGATCGGCATATTTCCCAGGGAGAAGATTGAGAACGATGAATTGATGGGCAAGTTCATACTCTCTTTCTTCGTGCCCTTCTTTGACAACCCTGATTTTATTGCCACTCTCAATGACTATTTTGCCGTCTTTCCCGACAATTGTTATCGATCCGAACTCCACATCGAAACCATGGAAAACCAATTCGGCTGGCAAACGTCCTTCTTTGACCGCAACTCTTACCACCTCACCCGTCGGAGCAAAATCGATAGTTCTGCCAGACAGTCGGAGGCTGTTCGAGATGTAGGTGAAGTTCTCCGGAACCGCTTTTGGTCGGCAGGAAATACAGCCGGACAGTAGCCAGACTGCAAGGCCTGCACAGAGTATGGTCAATGCAACGAAAACAGTCCGATAGCCATTCATCTCTACTCGCCATCATTTCTCGAATAAAGCGGCACAGGTTTTTGCTGAGCCTGTAACTTTATGAGTCCTCATTTTTGTCCTTTCTTATGGAAGACATACCATGCATTCATAAGGGTAAGACACGGCATCAGGCAACTTTGTTTGATAAAAAACAACCCCAGACGAAGGCGCGAAGACAAACCGGTCTTACATCACGGCTACAGCTACTACAGCACGTGGCTCCGGTACCGGCTCTTTATTGTGTACCAATTCCGAGATTTCGTCAGAGACATGTTCACAAAGTTCTTTATAGACTTCCTGCTCATCCGTTCCATGACAGACACCGCCAATGAAAAGGTCAGGACAGTAGCCAATAAAGACCTGATCTTCTTCACTCCAGCGAATAAACTTAAGGTACTCAAAAATCATGACCCACCTCAATAATTGCTTCCCTGACAAGTTTTTCCTGATATGAAAGAGCATCATCGCCAAGCTTGCCGCTGATGATGAGCTTTCGCTTTGCTTTTGCGTGGGCATACTTGCGGTGACTGCCTTTGCCTCCGGCAACAAGATGCCATCCAGCAGCTTCAAGGTCTGTCAGAAGTTCTCTAATCTTTCGTGGCATTAGCTCCCCTGATTACCAAAAATCGACTGCCTGCATTGTACTTCGAAAGTCAAAGCAGTGTCAATTGTCACTCGAATTCCGGATGCTCTATTCTTCGGACAGAATAGATCATCATTGCATCACAT
>CAZMGQ010000069.1:0-8734 GCA_964565855.1 uncultured Lentisphaerales bacterium
TGTACTCGCATTTTCCCGCCGGGACGGCGGTCTCCAGCCCTTCTTCCGGCTGGGACCGCGAGGCACTGTACTCGCATTTTCCCGCCGGGACGGCGGTCTCCATATTTCCTGCTGGGACCGCGAGGCACTGTACTCGCATTTTCCCGCCGGGACGGCGGTCTCCAGCCCTTCTTCCGGCTGGGATCGCGAGGCTCTGTACTCGCATTTTTCCGCCGGGACGGCGGGCTCCAGCTCTTCTTTGCCTTCAGCGGGTCATTATGGCAACTGGCTCAAAAAGGTACGTGCCGGAATAACAGTTGGCTCGCTATAGTGCAGACTGTTGACGGCCTGATACGGCAAATCAAAAACCACCTGCAAGGCATGTTGTGCTCCAATTCTCTGCTGCATCAGGCCCAATGTTGGCGAGAGTTTGGTTTTGCCGGTTTTAACTTCGACCAGCAGCCACGGTGCACCATCCCTGACAATCAGAAAATCAACCTCCCTCTGCTGTTTGTCCCGGATATAATAGAGCCTGTAACTGCCAAGGCCCAGATCCGTCCACAGTTCTGCTGCTTTAAGCAAATGACATGCCACCATGGTCTCGTTTCGTTTCCCCTTGTCCTCAATTGACGACCAGTCGCGCAGATACCATTTGGGAGTTTTACGGATAGCGTTGGCCACTTGTTTTGACCAGGGTTGTACCAGAAAACCGAAAAAGAAGGCATTCAAAGTGGATATCCACTTGCGAACGGTCACCTCATTAACTTGAACTTCATTTGCCAGCGAAGCATAGACAGTCTGTTCGCCTGAGCGCTGCGCCAGAATCTGCGCCAGAGCCTCTATCTGCCCCAGTTCACGAATGCGGGTACTCTCCCGTATGTCCTCACGCACCAACTGTTCAAAGCGTAGTCTGTGCCAGCGGGTTGAAAAAGACTTGCTCGCTTTCAGAAAAGGTTCGGGAAACCCCCCAAATGTCACCAGAGTATCCCACACATCGTCTGGCAAAGGTGCTGGAGCGGCAAACTCCACTGGCAGAATTTCATTGCGAAGCAGTTCGCCAACAGAGAGCGGGTGCATATGATAAGGGAAATAACGTCCCATCAGACTGTCGCCACCGCGCTTGAATACATCGAGTCTTGCTGAACCGGTAACTATTACATGAACATCCTTTCCATAAACATCGTAGAATCCTTTGAGAAACAATTTCCACTTCGCATAATGATGCAGCTCGTCAAATACCAGTATGGGCTTTTTTTCTGTCGCCAGATGAACTCCCGCCAGCTCTGCAACCGCAGCTTCACCACGCAGTATCACGAGCCGGTGGTCTCTGTTGTCCCAATTCAGATAATGGGTGCCAAGAGCTGAGCAAACCGTGGTTTTGCCGACCTGTCTGGGACCGGAAAAAAAGACCATCTGCCTGTCATTTGCCAGATGATGCAATGCAATTTGGCTGTAAATTCGCGGGATTGCTTTCATGAGTCATGACAATAGGCAAACAGCCCCCCAAAGTCAATACCAATCCTGATGCAAGTCTGGAATAGTTCTTACCATTCCAGAGTATAGTATGCTTTGGTACACCTCCCCGCCGGGAACGCGAGGCTCTGTACTCGCATTTTCCCGCCGGGACGGCGGTCTCCATCTTTTCTTCCCGGGTGTGGTGCTGCGAGTACAGAGCCTCGCGGTCCCAGTCTGTCCACAATCAGGTTTGTGTGGTGCTGCGAGTACAGAGCCTCGCGGTCCCAGTCTCTGCATCAGCGGGTGTGGTGTTGCGAGTACGGACACTAGTGGTTCGAGTCAGTCTTCGTCCTGCTCCTGTTCGACTTTTTCGAAGTGCTCTTTGTCGGCCAGTGAGACCCGCCCCTCAACCCGGCCGTCGTCCAGCGGGTTGGCAACGCGCTTGGAGAGGTCGCGGAACATGGCTCGCATGTCACGAAAACCGCCCCACATGAACCAGACGGTAGAGACACTGCCGACAACAATAGCTGCTACAATTGTGGTGATGAAGTAATAGACTCCCCAGTTTTTGGCGGGCCAGGGTGAAATCATGTTCCAGATCAGGACACCGAAAAACATGATGCCGAACCCGTAAACCACCGTCCAGATGAAGACCGACCAGGCAATAGCCCGATCACCGCGTGTGTATTCCGGAGTAATGCCGATCAGGCGCCGGTAGAGGAAAGCCCGGATGGTAAGCTTCTCGGCAACAACGACTTCTTCGCCTTCGGGATGATACTTGCCACGGTGGAGCATCCGGTCGAGATTGAAGGGTCTGCGGTAGGAGATGAGCGAACCGGCCAGATAGCCTGCGACGCCGAGCATCATGGCTATGAATGAGATTTCGATCGAGTTGACGGGGAACTTGATCGGGTTCATCTCCCAGACAATCCAGGGATTGAAGGGACGTGACAGCTTGACGAAAGCATTGCCGATGAACTCAACGTGTCCGTGGCGCTCTATCCAGGGATAGACGTAGTCGGCCCAGTTGCGCTGCAGCAGCAGTCCGACAAAGGCCGTGCCCGAACCGAAAATCAGCGAACACCAGGCACCGAAGGTCGTACCGAAGCGGGAGTAGAGTCCTCCGACCATGATCGGACCGGAGGCTCCGAGCCACAGGGCACACATCATGGTGGTGAACATCGTGATAAAGTCGAGTTGCGCAAAAAACAGCGAGACGATAAAGAAGAAGATCGTGACGCCGAGGGTACAGCCCTTGAGCCATTTGAGATGCGATTCGACCGTCATCTCCTTCTCCTTGAGCGGGACAACGATGTCCTGAATGATCGTGCTCGAAGCATTGAAAATGCGAGAGTCGTCGGTTGAAATCAGGAGCATCATCATCAGGAGGGCAAAGAGTCCCATCAGAACCGGCGAGAAGAGACCACCGAGCAGTGTCGGCATCATCATCTGGTTGTAGAGGGAGCGGAACTGCTGAAAAACGTAGTTGGGATTTTCGTGTTTTTCGGCTCCGTTGGCAGCTCCATTGCCTGCAACGCCATTTTCTGCCGCTCCATCACCCATCTCTTCATGCAACGTCTGCAGCACGGCATCCAGGTAGGGCGTATCGGGATTGTTGGTACGCGAATAGGGTGGGTCGCGCCCGATGACGTGGTCGGCGACAGGAATTTCGGCGACTCTGGTGGCGATTTTTTCGCGAATCTCGGGCTGGGAAACGATCTCGGCCGCCACCTTGTCGGTCAGGCGCAGCCGCACATCGCGGGCTTGCGAGGCATAGCGATTGGACACCATGTACGTGATCAGGAAGATGCCGATCAGCGATGTCATGGTAACAGAGAATCCGTTGCGCCAGGTTCCGAGGATGTTGGCCATCTTCTGTTCATGCGGGTTGCGGGCTGACCCGCTGGTGTCGTTGCCGATCCAGGCGGCACGATTGAGGATGATGGAAACAATGCCGGCAAAAATGGCAAAGGCGTTGAAGTCCCTCAGGTTGTGGATGTCCTTGGGGTTCAGGAAGCTTTCGCCTTCGGCACGGTCCAGCAGGACTGGCGCCACGTCGCCGAACCAGGAGATATTCGACAGGACAAAGATCGTGAAGGTGACAAATATCGGATAGCTCAGCATCCCCTGGATGCTGTCGGTCACGAGGAGAGAAATGCGTCCGGCCGGCCAGATGATGGCTGTGGCAATCACGAGCAGGATCGCCACCATGATGCCGTAGGTGGGCAATTCGATGCCGAAAACCGTGAACTTGTGAGGGATGCCCAGAAAGTAGATGAAGAAGCGCACTGCCACCGCCGGTCCGATGGCGTTGGTGATCATCTCGGCAATCGTGCGGATGGTGGCCGCCACGATGCGGAAGGAGCGGCTGTAGCGCAGTTCCAGAAACTGGCCGATCGAGAGACAGCGGGTCTGGCGGAAACGATAGACACAGTAACCGCTCAGAGCCAGGAACATCGCCACGATCGTGTGGAGAGCACCCCAGAAGTGATAGGCGATCCCAACCTGATAGTTGGCCTCACAGGCTGCGACCAGGGTGATCACCGAGAGGCCGGCGGCCATATCGCCGACCGAGATAACGTAGCGTCCGGCAACCCGGCCACAGGCCAGATAGTCGGCCACATCTTTGACATAGCGCCGCGAATAAAAAGCCGCGCCCAAGACTCCAATAATCGGCAGGATTACAATCAGCCAGCTCAACCAGGTCATAGTTTGTCCTCTTCTGAGAATTTTGTTCAGAGCGGCATTATAGAGGGGTTGACAAGATTCAACAACACATATATATTACATAGCAGTTTTTGTTATAGTACAAAACTCTCAACCCAAGGAGAAAGAATGCATCATCAAAACACAGTGCATAGGGTAATGACGTTGAAGAGACACGTCATAAAGAGCGCAATGTGCGGCATTGCGTTGACAGCCGGAACGCTCCTGGCCAACAACCTCAAGCTGTCCAATGTGGCTGTCGAGGGGCGTGATGAGACAACAGCTCTCGTGACATTTGACATTTCGTGGGAAAACTCATGGCGACATGGCGTTGATAGAGACCCCCTGTTTCTCCACGATGCTGCCTGGGTTTTCTTCAAAGTTCAAGCCGAAGGCGAAAACGAACCCTGGCAACATGTCAGGCTGGCGACCAGCGGAATCAATCCGGCCGGCTACAACACCGGCACGGGTACGCCCATCGAACTGGTTGTACCGGAAGACAGGGTAGGCATGTTTGTGCGACGCTCAGAGGATGGTCGCGGAACCGTTACGGTTGAGGGAGTCACAGTAATCTGGGACATTGCAGCCAACGGTTTTACCCGCAAGAGTTCCGTCAACCTCAAGGCTCTCGGTCTCGAAGTCTGTTACGTCGCCACAGGATCCTACAAGCTCGGTGACGGACTCAAAGACTACGGGCAGTTTTTTGAGGGTGGCACCAGTGCCGATCCGAAACCCTACGCAATCAATAGTGCCGGAGACATCGAATGTGGCAACCAGGCGGGCAAGCTCTGGGGTGCTTCGGTTGAGGGCGCAACCTCAATGGGCGGGGCAGGCACTATCCCGGCAGCCTACCCCAATGGGTACAATGCCTTCTACTGTATGAAATACATGGTCACACAAGGCCAGTATGCCGACTTTTTGAATCTGCTCACACGCGAGCAGCAGGCAGCCCGCTCTTCGGCTATCACCGTTGACAGGTACATGTGCAATACCGACAGCCGAACGACTCCGTACAATCGTGGCTCAATCAAGGTCAGCGAAAACAATACCCCGGCAGCGCGGGTCTATGTGGCCGAGGCTCCTGACCGTGCCTGTAACTGGATCGCCTGGGCCGACCTGAACGCCCTGGCCGACTGGAGCGGATTGCGGCCCATGACGGAACTGGAATTTGAAAAAGCCTGTCGTGGTCCACTGGAGCCGATTGCCGGCGAACTCGCCTGGGGTCATACACATGCTGTCTCACAGTCCAGCGACTTTGGTGGACTGGACGGGACAGGCGAAGAGGTGCCTTCCTCACTGTGGGCCAATGCCTGTTACGACGACCGTACGGGCGGTCCGATACGTGTCGGCCTTTTTGCCAGATCGGCTTCGTCGCGCCGCAGAGAGGCTGGAGCCAGCTACTGGGGTATCCTGGACCTGAGCGGTAATCTTTGCGAACGTACGGTCTCAGTCGGCAATGCCACCGGCCGTGCCTTCGTAGGTAGCCATGGCGACGGAACCCTGGCAGTCAATGGAAATGCCGACGTGTCCGGCTGGATTCTGACCGACGGTACGGGAAGTGGACTTCGCGGCGGACGTTGGGATGCCGGCCCCGCCTACATGCGTGTTTCAGACCGCAGATACGGTGACTCCGTACAGGGCAGATGGCACAACTTTGGCGGACGTGCAGTACGCTCGGCACCGTAACTCACAGCGGGCAAACGCAGAAAGCCACTTATTATCGCATGGAGACCAAAATGAAGAAACAAACTATTCAGAGAGCTTTTCTCACAATGCTGGTCGTCGGGGCACTGTCTTCACTGACTATGGCTGGTGAACCCCAGATCTCGTTATCGTCCGGCAAGAATCAGGATTTGAATTTTTACGAAAAACCCCAGCTTCGAAATCTGACCCTGACAGCCACCGAGCCGATGGGTGCCATTAAAGACGGCGATACGATCCGTATCAGTGTTCCCTCCAAATGGAACTGCCGCTTCGACAGCACAGGCAGCATCACCCTTTCCGGCAATGCCACCGGCAAGGTCGGAACGCCGGCTTTTACTAACGCTGGCCGTACCCTGACACTGCCGGTCACGTCGGACTTTGCCAACGGTGACCAGCTTGTCATAGCCGGGCTCAAGATGACCGACCTGCATCTGGTTCCGGCCGAGTCAACGGCATCACTCGAACTAGATTACACCGGAGATGGTGTAGTTGATTCGCTCGATGCTTACACCAAGACTGTCAAAGTGATGGTAACCGGCGGCTTCTACGACGGCTGGGACGTCGCCGAAGCCCCGGACCTCCAGAGCCTGATGGTCGAATTGGCTCTGGTAGTCATCATACGCTGACACAGACCGGAGATCTTGGCAGGGTGAAATGAGAGGGGCCGGAGGGTGGCAGGCTCTTGCTGCCGTTTTCACCTTGCCCCTGGGACGACGTGACAGTCGTCCCTTCCGGGCGGCTTGCGGGGACGCTCGCCAATCCAACCCGCCGGGGACGGCGGGCTCCAGGATTCTGTCCGTCGTTCCCG
Source organism: uncultured Lentisphaerales bacterium (assembly GCA_964565855.1). Classification (GTDB taxonomy): domain Bacteria; phylum Verrucomicrobiota; class Kiritimatiellia; order RFP12; family JAZUKQ01; genus CAZMGQ01. The sequence continues at coordinate 6,653 of CAZMGQ010000069.1, forward strand.
TACACGTTCCCGGTCCGATTTAATGTCCGTGTACGAGTACGTGTACCACTCCGCTGTGAACCTGTACGATCTCCGGGATAATCCCCACAGATGAGCACAGATGGGGAAAATCAACATCTGTCCCATGTGTCGTATCTGTCCCATTAGCGATTTGAGGAGCGGTTTCTTTCGGCGACAAGAGCCTGTCGCCCTCCAGCCGGACTGGTGTTTTCATGTGCTGCGGCTCAGCGCAGCTTCGCCCTCCATAAAATACTAACCTGACGGGTTTTATTTAAAAATGGATGGCGAACCTGTGGTGAGCCGTGGGCGCAAAGAAAAGTGCAGGGTAAAGAAAAATCTCCCGTAGTTTTGGGAAGTAACAAAGAGGTTGACAACATCTGCCAATGATTATATAGTACACATCAGTTTTTGTTATAGAACAAAAGTTTTGACCCCGCACAAGCGATTCCGAACGAGTAAAAACCCTTATGCAAGCGACGATCAGCAAAGAAGCCCTGCACTTTCTGGAGCATGAAACCCAGTTTCATCTGGGCATGATGCCGACTGAACAGTCCCATCCTCTCACCGAAAATCTTTCGGAGACCACCAGGGCAGATACCGCTAAAGGTATCGTGATGCTCTATGAGGTGGATCATACACTTTCTGCAGTGATTGAAAAAGTCGTCAAGAGCGAACCCTTTGCAAAGCTGGTCAGCTCCCTCAGCCGGGCACTGGGAAGCGGTCACAACATTCTCTTCAGCGGTTGTGGTGCAACTGGCAGGCTGAGCCTGATACTCGAAGCCGCCTGGCGTGAGTTCTGGAACACCCGCCCGGCAGCCGAACAGGAGCTTTACCTTGATCGAATACTGGGGATGATCACAGGTGGCGATCGTGCCCTGGTACGGTCGGTCGAGGGGTTCGAGGATTTCCAGACTTTCGGACGGCGGCAACTGCGTGATTATGGCATCGGCAAGGGTGATGTCGTGGTGGCGGTTTCCGAGGGTGGTGAAACATCATCTGTGATCGGAAGCGCCCTGCAGGCGCTAGAATCCGGTGCCGAGGTTTTCCTCGCCTTCAACAACCCGGCCGAACTGCTCTGCAAATATATCGAACGTTCCCGCTCACTGATTGAGGCTACGGGGGTGACGGTGCTCGACCTGACCTCCGGTCCGATGGCTCTGGCCGGCTCGACACGTATGCAGGCTGTCACCATGGAACTGGTGGTGCTGGGAAATGCGCTCGAATCTGCAATCGAAAAGATTGTCGCACCAGAGGCGGAGCCCGACTCCGCCGGACCGGCTGAGCGGTTTGAAAATCTCGTGACAGCCCTGATGGCTCCCGCCAATGTCGCCGCTCTGGCGGCCCTGGTCGAACGTGAAGAACAGTGCTACCGCCAGCATGGACGTGTGACCTACGTTACCGACCACTTCACGCTTGATCTGATGCAGGATACCACCGAACGGGCGCCGACCTTCAGCCTGCCACCCTTCCGCAGGCGCGATGACCGGACCTCCATGCCCTCCTGGGCCTTCATCAAACACCCGACACTAAAGACAGGTGATGCCTGGCTGGCAGCACTCGGACACGAGCCCCGTGGTCTCGAGTGGACACCCGAAGATTATCAGGCGCTGGGTGCTCCCGAGAGCATCTGGCGCAACCCGCCTCCTCTGTCCGGCGACAGTCTTTACGAATTTGGAATCGGCTGCGAACACGATCTTTCGCGGATTGCTGAGACAGACTCTCTGGCGGTTGTAATCAATGTCGCCGGTCGTGCCGACCCTGTACCTGAAGCATTTCAGCAGTACCTCAGCCTTTTCCACGCCCGCCACAGCCTCGTCATTCAGACTGCGGAAGCGTCAGCACGATCAGCGGAAGCAACCGTCATCAGTTGCCCGATGCCGGCTTCTCCTCTGAGGCTCTGGGAGCGTCTGGCTCTCAAACTGGTTTTCAACACCCTCTCGACAGCCACGATGGTACGCATGGATTACGTTGCCGGCAACTGGATGTCGCGTGCCGAAGCCAGCAACAAAAAGTTGATCGACCGGGGCATCCGTCTCGTGGCGCAGCTCGCCCCTTCCCGGGTCCTTTCCCTTCGCCGGGGAG
>CAZMGQ010000070.1:0-1199 GCA_964565855.1 uncultured Lentisphaerales bacterium
TGGCGGAGTTTGTGCGGCGGGTGCGGGGTGGGCCCGGCGGTGCCGCAGTCTTCGGCCTGTTGCGGCCGGTTGTCGCCGGTATGGTGGTCAGTGCGGCCCTCGGTCTGCTCAAGATCGGTATCATTCCTCCCGGGAGTGATCTCTCCGGCGGCTGGCTCGCTGCCATCGAGTGGCCTGCCGTGGGGCTGGCCATACTCGTCTGCTGGGCGGCGTCCCGCACCAGAATGCACCCGGCATTGCTGATGTTGCTCTGCGGAGTCGCAGGTGTACTGATCTTCTGAGGGTTCCGTCGCTCAGGCCGGTTTGGGCGGCGAGAGGGCGTCGATCAGCGCCAGCTCCAGAATCGTTTCAGGAGACAGTGCTCCGCCGCTGACCATGCGCTCCTGCGCCCGGTTCATGCACTGCCTTGCCCAGCGCAGTTCAATGCGACGGAAAAGCCGACTGTTTTCGATCAGCTTCTGCTGTACAAACGCATGTTTGCCAACCGGGTTCCAGCGACGTTCCAGATTTTCCACAATTCCGGCCTGTTCCGGATCAAGCCCCGGTGACCAGGCAAAAGTCCGGCTGCCCTGTGCCATCTGCCGGTCAAGTGAATCCCGCACGATCAGCAGCTCATTGATTCGCAGGTTCAGTTGTGCTATCAGTTGAAAGACCGAAACCCCACAATCGATCAGCCGGTGCATCGCCACAATTGCCGCTGCCAGCCTCTTCTGGCTGAAAGCATCCAGCAAATCCCAGGCCACCGTCTCCCGGGCCGGTGTCACCACCCTGGCAACATCCTCCTCAGTCGGTGCTTTATCACCCAGATAGGCAACCAGCTTGTCAACCTCACCGGCCAGTAATTGCAGGTCTGTGCCAGCCCGTTGCACAACCAGTTGGCAGATTTGTACCGGCAGCTTACAGCCCAGCTTTTTAGCCCGCTCAGCCACAAATGCCACCGCATCCTGCTCCACCTCACGTTTGCGGGTTGAGGTTTTGAAAAGTTTGACTTCGGCCCGACCTTCGGACGCCAGCTTTTTGGCTGCCCGTACTATTGTGTTATTGCCGGAGATCTCGTGACCCGACAGAATAAAGTGGTGGCCCTCGGGAATTTCTCCGGTCACCACCTGGCGCAGGTACGATACCATGTCCTTCAGGCCTTCGACATCATCGTCGAGCTTGGGGCCGCCGAGAAAAGAAATGTTTCTGATCCAGACGGT
>CAZMGQ010000070.1:1209-8726 GCA_964565855.1 uncultured Lentisphaerales bacterium
CGGATGACTGTCTTGGCATCTTCAATCGTTGTCACCCGACCATCAAAGGCCTCCAGTCCAAAGTCCCGCTCCGCTTCTGGCACCAGTCTGTCCACCAGTTCGCGGGCATAGTTTTCCACATGGTATTCGATATCGCCGTGGATCAGATAGAGACTAAAGTCGGACATGGGATAATTACGGATAAAAATAGCGTAAATCAGGACAGAAATGAACAACGCAGAGCATAAACCAAAGCGACTCGCCCTGCAAGAAACCAAAAGCCCGCCCAAAACTGCTGATACCTATAATTGCAAAGCTGACTGTAATCTGGCAAACATAACGCCAGATTACGGCAAAGTTCAATCCTGCCCCTGATCTGTAATCTTGCAAATAGGACGCAAGATTACAGTCGCTGCAGGTGCGGAGCCCAGCGGTCCCAGTGCTGACGTGGGATGATGACTTCTAATCTGGCGAAAGTAATGCCAGATTACAGACTGTGGCAGTGTCCAGACTCTGCCACCAAATGCACGAATGCTGCAAATCTCTGTAATAAAGTTTTTTATTATGGTGATCGATGGCCTTTTCTTTCGATATTGCCGATTTGTAACCTTTATTTTTATTATTCCAAGCTCTGTAATCTTGCAAATGGAATGCGAGATTACGGTTGCTGCAGGTGCGGAGCCCTGCAGTCCCAGTGCTGACGTGGAGATGATGACTTCTAATCTGGCGAAAGTAATGCCAGATTACAGACTGTGGCAGTGTCCAGACTCTGCCACCAAATGCACGAATGCTGCAAATCTCTGTAATAAAGTTTTTTATTATGGTGATCGATGGCCTTTTCTTTCGATATTGCCGATTTGTAACCTTTATTTTTATTATTTCAAGCTCTGTAATCTTGCAAATGAAATGCGAGATTACGGTTGCTGCAGGTGCGGAGCCCTGCGGTCCCAGTGGTTATGTGGAAGGGGCCACTTCTATTGATCTGTAATCTTGCAAATGGAATGGCAGATTATGGGTTCGTTTTTTTTGTCCCGAGCTGGAGCTCGGGGTTCCCAGCGGTGGCGGATGTCTGTGCCTGCAGGTGCAGAGCCCTGCGGTCCCAGTGGTGATGTTGAAATGATCACTTCAGAGCTTGATCTGTAATCTTGCAAAGGGAGTCCAGATTACGGTGAAATTGAATCCAGCCCCTGATCTGTAATCTTGCAATTGTAATGGCAGATTATGGTTTTGCTTTTTTTGTCCCGAGCTGGAGCTTGGGGGTGCTGGGGTCGGGGAAAGGTCAGTCTGGAATCTGCGGGTCGAATCTTGCTTATTTGTGTGAGAATTACTATGCTTGATTTGTATGAAACCAAATCACGGCTTTTATCGGGTAATTGCCTGTTCCACGACTGTCAGGCAGGCTGCTGTGCAGGACAACACGGCCTTGCTGCTGCAATGTGTGCCGGAGGAAGAGCTTGATTCGGCGGAGCTGATTCTATATCCCGAACTGTGCCTGACCGGTGCCAACTGCGGCAGTCTCTTCCGGCAGCAGACGCTGCTGGACGCGGCCTTGCGGGAACTGGAGAATTTTCTCAAGGCAACAGCTTCCATGGGTGCGGTGTTTGTGGTCGGGATGCCGATTCTGACGGATGGGCTGATCTTCAACTGTGCCGTTGTTGTGCAGCGTGGTGTTCCGTTGGGCGTGGTGCCCAAATCTGGTGCCACCCGGATGACCAGCCACCATGGTCAGCCAGTTTTTGCCACGGCCTGTCAGGCGCGCAGCACCACGCTCGAGCTGGCGGGTCGTGAAGTGCCGTTCGGCTATGACCTGGTTTTCGAAAATGAGAACGACCCGCTTTTCTGTTTCGGCATCGCGATCGGGGATGATATTACCGCCCCTTATTCGCCGGCGATGGATGCGGCCCTGAATGGAGCCTCTCTGATCTGCAATCCTGGGGCGACCCCCGCCCGGGTGGGCCTGATCGAGACTCGGTCCCTGCAGCTTCACTCGCAGAGTGCCCTGGGACATTTTGCCCTGCTGACAAACGATGCGGGGCTGACAGATTCGGCTGCGGACAGTCTTGGTAGCGGCATGACAATGCTGGTCGAAGATGGAGAGCTGATCGCCCATGGCGGGGTATATGAAGAGTGGAGCTACGTTATTACGGGTGATGTGGATTTGCAAAAGCTGGATTTTGTACGGCGTGAGAGCAGCAGCTTTACGGGCTGCATCGCCAGTGCACCGCCGATGCGACGGGTCAAGTTCCGCGGCAGTATCGGGACTCTGCCACCGGCAAAGCTGCAGCGACCTTTGGCCAAACACCCTTTTGTACCGATCGATTTGGAGGATCGGCCCGAGCGCTTTGATGAAATCCTGTATATCCAGACGGCCGGCCTGGCGACACGTCTGGCTCAGAGCGGGATCGAAAACGTCGTGCTCGGAGTGAGTGGCGGTCTGGATTCGACACTGGCGCTGATTGCAACCGTGAGAGCTTTTGAACAGGCGGTTCTGCCCCTGAACGGGATACATGCGCTGACCATGCCGGGCTTCGGCACCAGCAAACGTACATTGCGCAACGCCAAAGCCCTCTGTCGGCTGCTCGGTGTCGAGGTGGAGCAGATCGATATTACTGAGGCATGTCGCCTGCACTTCAAGAATCTGGGGCATGACGGCAAGACTCCCGACAGTACCTTTGAGAATGTGCAGGCGCGCGAACGGACGCAACTGCTGATGAACCGGGCCAACATGGTCGGGGGGCTGGTGGTGGGGGCCAGCAATCTCTCGGAGCTGGCGCTGGGCTGGTGTACCTATAACGGCGACCACATGAGCATGTATGCCATCAACAGCGGCGTTCCCAAGACGGTGATTGCACCACTGCTGCTGTGGTATGCCGATGCCGAAGCTTCCGAGAGACTCCAGAATGTTCTGCACGACATTGTGGATACACCGATCTCGCCTGAGCTGTTGCCGATTGATGAGAGCGGCAAAGTAACGCAACGTACCGAGGATACGATCGGGCCTTATGTGTTGCACGACTTTTTCCTCTACCACATGCTGCGCACCGGTGCCGGTCCGGCCAAGCTGCTCTATCTGGCGGCGGTGGCGTATGGTGAGGAGTACCAGCCGGAAGAGATCAGAAAATGGCTGACCGTTTTTCTGTCGCGCTTCTTTGCCAGCCAATTCAAGCGTTCCTGTCTGCCGGATGGTCCTGTGATCGGTTCCGTCAACCTTTCGCCACGCGTTTCGTGGCAGATGCCGAGTACGGCGGACCCTCAGATCTGGCTCGATAGCATCTGATTTTTACAGCCAACCCCGGGGATCATCCAAATGCGCAAGCTCAAATGGACCAGCCATGCCGATCTGGCGATCCGAAAAACGCCGACAGTGGGTCGGCGCGAGTATCTGGACCACATGACTTTCCGTCAGAATGCGCCGCCGATGTTCACGGAGATTTTCGGTCCGCTGATCGGCCTGAAAGAGGAGTGGGAAGAGCAGGGGGCGACGGCTGCCGAGCTGGACTTCTCGGCCTTCCGTTATCGCTTTGAGGCGCGTGGCAACCTGCCGGTTGTAACCGGTCGGCTGGGAGGGATGCCGGAAGAAGTGCTGGAAGAGACGGATGAGTTCCGCATCTGGCGTGATGAGCTCGGCCGGACGATGAAGCTTTCCAAACAGGCCTCGACCCTGCCTCTGCCGCTGGACTTTCCGGTACGTAACATGGACGACTGGCGGCGGATCAAGCCGCTCTACGAGTTTTCCACGGAGCGGCTGGCGGCGGATTGGGAAGCTGCGGCCAGGGAACATCTGGCGCATGATCGTGTGATCTGTGTCAGTATTCCCGGCGGCTTTGATGAGCCGCGCCAACTGATGGGTGAGGAAGAGCTCTGTGTGGCCTATTACGAACAGCCGGAACTGGTGCATGAGATGCTGGACACGATTGCCGGGACTGCCCTGCAGGTGCTGGATCAGGTTTCGCGTGTTGTGCAAGTTGATCTGCTCTTCGTTCACGAGGATATGGCGGGCAAGTCCGGTCCGCTGGCCGGTCCAACGCAGGTGCGCGAGTTTATTGCGCCCTACTACAGGCGGGTCTGGGACATGTTGCAGGAGCGGGGGGCGCAGATTTTCGACCAGGACAGCGATGGTGACATGAACGCAGTGATCGAGCCGTTTCTCGAAGCCGGTGTCAACTGCATGCATCCGATGGAGCCGGCCGCCAACATGGATGTTGTGGCTGTGCGTGAAAAGTACGGTCAGAGGCTGGCTTTTTACGGCGGCTTGGACAAACATGTGCTGCGTCAGTCCAAAGAAGCTATTACAGCCGAACTCGAACGCAAGCTGCCGCCCCTGATCGCCAGTGGTGGTTGTGTGCTGGCGCTCGACCACCGGATTCCCAACGGGACGCCGCTGGAAAACTACCGTTATTACATCGCCAAAATCTGGGAAATGATCGGGTGAGCTAACAACTGTTTTGTGTGAGGGTGAAATGCATAAAAAAGAGATTACGATATCGAAGGGTTGGGTTGCGCAGCATGTCGGCATAGTCTTTGACCAGCAATATTATTTTGACCCGATGCATCGGCACAAACTCGATTTACAGGCCCAGGATGCCGTTGAGGGTCATTTTCCCGGGATGCAGGTTTTCTTTTCCGAATCTAACCTGGGACGCTATCAGTTTTACAATCCTGCCCAGGTTCTGGTAGGCGGCATTCAGCCCAACATGATTCTGGGAATGTTGCTGGGGGCGGAGTTTCTGCCGGCTCCAGCCCACGACGCCGATATTTCACCGATGCCCTGGCAGGGCCGCAGTCCGGACGAGCTGCCTGACCCGGCAGCCCTGATGGAGCATGAGGTTATTCAGCTTTTCAGCCGCCAGATTGAGCAGGTCAACGACAGCGGGGAAATGGTGGCAGTGCCGCCACTGTTCTGGGACAGTTCCGGGCGGGCTGCCATTCATGGTGTGTTGACGACGGCCCAGAAGTTGTGTGGTGAAGATGTATTTATGGATCTGCTGGTCGAGCCGGAACGTGCGGTACAGTTGCTGAACTGGATTGCGGATGGCTTTGTGGCCATGTTGCGGCATTTCTCCCCCAGTCAGCCGGGCGGGCTTGAGATGCTGCATATTGGTGAGTGCTCCGCCTGCATGGTTGATCCGGCCATGTTTGCCGGACAGATTGTACCGGTGCTGAATCGTATCTGTGATGAACTCGACTGTGAAATGCGGATGCACTCCTGTGGTCCGAGTGATCACCTGCTCGAGCCTTTCAAGCAGATGCCACGGCTGACATCGCTTGATCTGGGAGGTGAGACTTCGGTCGCCCGGGTGCGGGAGATATTCGGTGCCGGTTTACATGTGAGCATTGCGCCGCCGGTCAGCCTGCTGACCAGTAACGACACGGTACCTCTCAGGGAGTGGATGGCCGGGGTGCGGGAGGCCAACGACGGCGGCAACCTGACCTTCCTGCTGCATATCGAGGCGGAATATCCGATGGCAATCGTGGAAACTTTTGCGCAGGAGGCGCAGAGATAGCCACGAATAAACTTGCAGGAAGTCCGGTGCGACTGGCCACCCCGACCCCGTCAGCCGGCAACCGGTACTATAATGGTTGCGGGCTGACAGGTACCGGTTCGGGCCGGGTTACTCAGAGACAGAGTTTGCTCTGCTCAATCCAATTCAAGCAGCTCCATGTTCTCGATCAAGATCTCTCCTCCACCGTCGCTGACATAAACCCAGGGGCTGAAGAAGCGTTCGCGGGCTTCGGCTGTAAAGCTGAATTCGAACTTCTGCCAATCGAAGGTGGGGGCTGTATCGGGGAACCAGACGGATTCGCGTCGGGTATAGGCTCGATCTGTCCGTGATGCGTAGCTATGGAGGAAGAAGCCTGTGTTGTATCTTGCCTCACGCGGCTCGGCTGTTCGCTTGACACGGGCGGTGAACTGGTAGTGTTTGCCGGGAACAAGCTCGACCAACTCGGGTCTGACGCCGTCGTTGGGAGTGCCGTTGGCCCGGAACTGGAGGGCGTTTTTGCCGCCACTGCCTGCGCCGGTGGCGACTCGTGCCCGGGGGGACCAGTGGCTGAAGCCGGGAGCGGGCCGGTTGTTGCCGGGATCGGACAGGGCGAAGTCTCCATTGCGCAGCAGGTTGCCCTGGCGCGTCGGCGGGAGATCGCGGTTGCGGCGTTCCCAGAAGGCGGCTTCGCGTTCGCGGGCGTTGCGGTTGATTTTTTCGATCTCCTGCATCAGTGCCGGGTGGTTGGCGGCGACACCCTGCAGATCAAGGATGCGCCGTACGATCTCGGTCCGCAGGAAGTCGTAACGATCAGATGGCCAGCGGAAACGGTCGATCTGTATCTCGCCGGTGAGGGGCGAAGAAGTCCAGCTAACCTGGCTGAAGGGCAGCAAGCTATCCTCTTTCAGCTTGGCGATGAAACGCCGGGCTTCGACGGCATTGCTGTTCTGTCCGGTGGCGAGATTCTCCAGCGTCTGGAGCAGGTCGTTGTCGAGGACTCCTTCGGCATGTGCCTCCCAGGAGGGGGTGGTGGCGACGATTGAGCCGTCGATGTCGAAGGTCAGGGGATGGTAGCTTCCGCCCGAGAGGGGATCGCGGGTGATCTTCCAGTATTTCCAGGGGATGAGTCCATTGAGATTCCAGGCCCAGGCCCAGTAGCCATAGGCCTGACGTGCTATGCGGGCGTCGCGCTCCATGATGGTGCTGTTCTGATAGATCAGGTACATCGACTTCTCTTCCCTGCGATAGCGCATGATCTCCTCGGGACTCGCAGCTTCACCGCCGGTGACTCCGAGGGCGATGCCGTTGTACTTTTTGATATCGATCAGGCCGCTGAGAGTCGGGAAGCAGCTTGCCACCAGCGTCTGGTGAGTTGTACCGCCGGCAGCCTTGATGGCCTTGAGCATGGGCACCAGTGCGGGAGCGGCGATAGAGCCGGGTTCGTCCCAGAGCTCGTAGGCCGGGATATGCATGCCGAGATTGCGGCGTGATGCCATGTGTTCCCCGATAATACGAGTCAGAGTCTGATAAAACTCCGGAGGCAGGACTTCCAGGGTGCGGTAGCGGTTGGGCCGCGCATTGATGGGTTCAGCTCCGGCCATCTCCATGGCCTCCTGCAGTATTTTACCGCCGGCGTCATAGACAAAGTCGAAGTAGTTGCCCAGCTCTTTGATACCGTATTTTTTAAACAGTTTGAGGGCTTCGAGTTCCGGTTCGGAGATCCGGTACGTCCAGTCGCCCGGTCCCCGACGGTGGAAAGAATCGGGTGGCGAGAAAAAGTGGACGTTGTCGATACCGTGACGGGGGAGATCGGCAATGTGCTGCTCGGACTCGAACACCATCAGTTCCCGTTCGCGTGCATTGGCATTTTCCCAGGCTGCTGAACCCAGGTCGCAGAGCACGGCATTGATATAGATGGCATTGGTCTGCCGCTCGTTGACGGGGTTGAAAGGCAGTACGGCGATGCGGAACTCACGGCTGGCGATTTCCCTGCCTTCGTTCAGCAACATGAAGTTTCCGGTATAAACGCCGGCCGGTGTATCGGGTGCGATATCG
>CAZMGQ010000071.1:0-8696 GCA_964565855.1 uncultured Lentisphaerales bacterium
ATTTGCCATAAGCGTGTTCGAAAAGCAGCTTGGGAGATACTATCATAAAAACCTCTTCTGGTATGATCGTGTCCAGACCGGATCCAGTGAGCCCAGCCCGCAAACACGCCGCCATATCCTACCGTATCCGGCGCAGCCAGTCAACCGGCAATTAATTTTTCCGTGGAAAAGGGAAGGAACATGGTACTTCCCTGTGTGGTGTTGGTGTTCTGGGGGAAATGAGGTTGAGGGAGCTGACCAAGAAAGCAGGCGAGGAAGCCCCGGAACCTGGGACGGCGCCCCAAACATGCGAGGGGCAAACAAATAGAATCCGCAAGGCAGACCAACCGGATAAAGCACAGAAAACAATCTGTCAGACCGAGGAGCCGCGCCAGCCCAGTTTGCTGCGCAGAACAGCGAATCCGTCGTGGTCGCGCAGGAGAACGATCCGGGCCACATGCGGGCTGCGTCTGACAAGAACCCGGTCGCCGAGCGAGAAGCGGGCCGTATCCTGTCCATCGACTGAAACCAGCAGCGGTGCGGCTGCCCGACGGACGGTCAGCACGATTTCTGAAGTATCCGGCAGCACCAGCGGACGGGAGGTGAGGGTATGGGGACAGATGACGCTGATGACCACGGCCGGGGTTTCGGGCGAGACGATCGGGCCACCGGCCGAAAGCGAATGAGCGGTACTGCCGGTAGGAGTAGCCACAATCAGGCCATCACAGAGGTAAGTTGTAACCGCCCGGCCATCGACAGCCAATTCGAGCGAAACCACGCGGGCACATTCGCCACGAGCAACCACGACATCATTTAGCGCATGGCGGGTCATGGGATTGCTGCCTGATACATGCAGTTCCGCCTCCAGCAGGCGCCGTTCGTCGACCTGATAATCGCCTTCGGCCAGGCTCTGCATGACTTCCTCCAGCCGATCCACCGAAGCACAGGTCATAAAACCCAGCGTGCCGGTATTGATACCAGCCTGGGGGACGCCGCTGCCCGCCAGCAGACGAGCCGCATGCAACATCGAGCCATCGCCGCCTAGCACCAGCGCAAGGTCGCAGTCGGTACCGATATCCTGCGGCAGGCAAAGGGTTCCGGTGCCCAGAACCGCCAGGGTTTCGGCATCGCCACAGAGGGTGAACTGATGCTGTTGTGCGGCGGCAGCCACGCGGGCCAGGGCTTCGGCGGTACCGGGCTTCTCCAGGTTTGCAAGGACGCCAATTTTCATTTTTTGCAGGGTAGGGGGTGGACGACAGTTTGCAGCGGCCGATGCGGGTCAAGTTTCTTCGATAACAGCCTTTTCGCGCAGTTCGGCCACATAGGCACTCAGAGCTTCACCACGACGGGCATGGCGCAGGAACTCTTTGATCTGATCGCTGATTTCTTCGTAAGTCGGGGTAGCGGGTTCGTTGTGGTCGAGTTTTTTGATCAGGTGGTAACCGAACTGAGTCTCAATCGCCTGACTCAACTCGCCGACCTGCATTGAGAAAACGGCTTCGTCAAATTCCGCAGCCATGGCTCCGCGCGGGAACCAGCCCAAGCTGCCACCGGCCTGTTTGCCGCTGGGACACTCGGAGTGAGCGGCGGCCAGTTCCGAGAAGTCTTCGCCGGCTTCGATACGGCTGCGCAACTGGTTGAGCCTGCCGAGTGCCTCGAGCTTGGCATTGGGTGTTTCGCCGACAGGGCTGATCAGGATATGCTGTGCCTGTGCCTGCTCGGGCTTGGAGTATTCGTCGCTGTGTTCGTTGAAATGTATCTGACACTCTTCTTCGGTCGGCTCAGGACACTCGCCCACGGCCTGTTCGACAAGCTTGTCCACCCGGCGTCCGTTACGAACCTGTTCGGCAAACTGCACCTTGTTGCTGCCCTGCTTCTCGAGCATGGCCTGCAGCTTTTCTTCTCCGCCGACCTGATCGGTCAGGGAGGCGATACGTTCGGCAACTTCTTCGTCGGTAACCCTGATATCGAGACGCCGGGCTTCGTCGAACAACAGACGGGCACCGATTGACTGTTCTTTGGCCTGTTCGCGCAGAGCGCCGAGCTGTTTGCGTAACTGGTCTTCCGGCAGATGCCGGGCATAAAATTGAATCAGGCGGTTCAGCTCGAAATCGATTGCTTCCTGCGGGATGACGCTACCGTTGACTTTGATCATTTTTGACTGCTTTGGTCTGTGGATGGTGAATGACAGTATAAACCGCCATTTTAGGTGCAATAGTCTCTGATCGGCAAGCAGATTCTACTGCACGCTTTTGATCCCGACGTCTAGTACACCCTTGTTGTCCATCCGCTTTCCCTGAGCTTCGTTGATTTCGAAAGTCAGCGGCCCGCTGGCTGGCGCCTGAAAGACCAAAGTTCTGCCGACCGGCTTCCAGGGGCCGGTGCCGATACGTACCAGCAGTGCGCCATAAGCGGCATCGGTTGTGATGCGCGGGCTGAGCTTGGGGTTGATGTAATAGTTGGGAAACTTGTCCACGGAGTAGCCTTCGGGTCCGACCATTTCGCCCCCACTGCCACAGGCCCACTGGCCCGAGACAGTCAGGCGCACCCGCTGGCCCGCCTTGAGGCTGATGCCCGACGGGCGTCCGGCCATGGCAGCCTGGACACGTACGGTCTTGTCATAATAATCGGGATCGCTCGTAAGCACGGCCCGCACTGGCTGGCCTTCGCGAGGCACAATTTTGCCGAGATTCGCCGCCAGATAACCTGTCAGGCGCAGTGTGACTTCACCACCGGTTTCGCGGATCTGGACTTCGCAAGGGGTTCTGAGGGGCACACGCCCCTTGAGCTGGAGGCGGCCGTCGATATAAACGGCTGCCCCTTCGGGGCGGGTGTCGACCTGTACTGCCACACGTGGAGTATTGTCCTCTTCATCATCCTCGTCCGCCGCACCGGCGACTCGCCGCAGCCTGGCATTGGTACTGGAAACCTCCAGTCGCAGGGCATGGGTCTGGGTACTGTGTGGGCGGCAACGCAGTTCCAGCTCCCAATTGTTGCGGGCACTGGGCCAGGCGACGATGTCCGGCGCCGAAAACCCCGGCACCGACATGGCACGGAACACCAGGCTGGCGTTACCATCCAGCAGTTCGTTGCTGGGTTGCAGGCGAATGGGAATTTCCGATCCGTCCCCCATGCTGCGATCAGTATATTCACGGTCGGATCCAACACCAACCACCGGGATAGAGATGACTTCGAGCAGGCTGACATGGATATTGACCAGCAACAGCGACTCCCAATCACCCGCCATACCGGTCGAAGCGATCTCGGCAGGCTCCTTGGGCAGTTCTTCTTTGGGAGCTGCTTCACCACCTTCTTCGCCTTCAGCCTGGCCTTCACCTTCGGCTTCCGGTGCTGCGACTTCCACACCTTCGAGCTGCTGCAGTAAAGTGGCTGCCTCTTCGGCTTCAACCGGGGTCTCCTGGTCGGCCAGCAACTGTTGCAGTGTATTAGCCGTTGCCAGCTCGAGCTTGCTGCGTGCTTCCGTCTGGACGGCAGCAATTTCAGTTCCCTTCTGCCGCATCTGTTCGACCATCGGTCGCAGTTCGCGCCGTACTGTCTCGGGCAGCACCAGCTTGCCGTCGCTCTTCAGCTTTTCAGTCGCCTGTTCAAGAATCTGATTGGCGGTCCGTGCGATTGCCTGCTGAGTGATGTTTCCCGAAACGCGGGCCCGTCGCAGCATCTCCTCTGCCTCGCCCGTCTGTTGCTCCAGCAGCTCGGTGAGGGCTGCGGCATACTGTTCATCCAGTTTCGTACGCTCCGCCAGCCATTCTGTACGCAGTTTCTGGACGGCAGGTGTGGTCAAATCCGGTTCGATCTCATCAGCTTTGATCCTGTCAGGCAAGAGGGCGAATATGAGACCGGCGGCGATTAAAAATGGTGTTACTCTGAAAAATGGCTTCATGGAGTCAGCTTAACAGGTTTTGAACCGTATGCCAAGAGCGACCGGAGCTGCCACAAAAACTCGCCTACACCCCCCAGCAGCGCCAACTTCGCCGAACTTGAATTCCAACCACTATAATTCATTTACCTTCAATCAGTCCCAACAGTTTTATAACGTACGGGCGCAACACCTTGCAATTGAGATTCGCGAGGACGCTCACTCTCCAAAAATATGCCTTGCCAGTTGATGTTCAAAAATAGGAGGCCGCGAACCTCCGAGTCGTAACTAAAGGCGGTTGTCATATTTTTGTAATTGAGTCGCGGCATGGCTTGCGATATGCTGGCTATCTATGCAAACGGGGCTATGTCCATTAATGTTTAAGCCGGTTTACCGAGACTACCTCTGGGGTGGAGATCGGATCAGGCAGTTGTATAACCGAACTGAAGCACCGGCAGTGTGTGCGGAATCCTGGGAGGTCTCCGTTCGTCCGGAAGGCATGAGTCTGGTCGAAAATGAGCCTTTTACCGGTCAGAGCCTGACGGAACTCAGCCGGCAATACGGCAAAGAGCTGCTCGGCAGTGAGTGCGAAACGAGCGAGTTTCCGCTTCTGATCAAGCTGATCGATGCACGTGAGACGCTCAGTATTCAGGTGCATCCGGATGAAGAAGCTGCCGAGCTCTACGGCGGCGACCCCAAGACCGAAATGTGGCATATCCTGGAGTCAGAGCCTGAATCACTGCTTTATGTGGGTTTTCGGAGAAAGATGGATGGACGCAGATTTGCCAACATGCTGGCCAAACAAAAGACTGGAAAGCTGCTGCGAACAATTCCAGCAGTCGCCGGCAAATCGATCTTTGTGCCGGGTGGTACAGTCCATGCCATCGGAGCGGGAAATCTGATTCTGGAAATTCAGCAGAACTCCAACACCACTTATCGCATCTATGATTGGGAGCGGGTGGCCGAAAACGGACAACCACGCGAGCTGCACTTGAACCAGGCACTGAATGTCATTGACTGGAATGCACCTGAAGCTGTTCTGCAGGGACGCAATCCGCTGCCAGCCGACAACCATGCCAATCGTCGCTGGCAGATGCTGCGTAGTGACTTCTTCACACTGACATCGCTGGCTCTGATGCAGCCGGAAAGAATTTCCCTCGACGGAACTACTTTTCATGTGCTTTTTGCAGCCAGGGGGACGGCCAGAATAGGGTGGGGGAGCGGCAGCGGGAGGGAGCTTCTGATACCTCAGGGACGTTCCTGCCTGGTGCCGGCCAATCTCGGGGAATATGTTCTTTCGACCCTTGCTGAGGGAGAATCGGCCCAGGTACTTACCACCTCACTCTGACTGTCAGCGGCACCACAAACCACTCAGGAGTAAAATTTCATGGTCAACCCGGTAATTACTATTGATGGACCGGCCGCGGTCGGCAAATCAACTGTCGCACGTGCCCTGGCACAGGAAATCGGCTACCTTTATGTGGATTCGGGTGCACTTTACCGTTGTGCAACCCTGCTGGCCCTGCGTGCCGGTATCGACACCTCCGACAGTGCTGCGCTGGCCGGGTTTGCTGACGAGATGCAGCTTGAGTTTGTGGTGAAAGAGGGGAGGGTGGCCTACAGTATCGAAGGCCGGGAGCCCGGTGACGCCATCCGTACCGACGAAGTCAACCGCCATGTCAGCCCCGTCTCGGCAGCGCCCGAAATACGTCAGAAAATCACGCAATGGTTGCGCAATATGCGTGAGCTGGGATCGCTGGTTGTAGAAGGACGAGATATAGGCTCGGTGGTTTACCCCGATTCACCGACACGCTTTTATCTGGATGCCAAACCGGAAATCCGCGCCCGCCGGCGCCACGCCGAAGAGGTTGAAAAAGGCTTGAGCGAGGGAAAAACCGAAGAAGAAGTGATGGAATCGATCTTGCGGCGAGATCAGATCGACAGCACACGCAAAGCGGCACCACTTTCAGTTCCCGACGGCGCAACAGTGATAGATAGCTCGTATATGACTGCAGTAGAAGTAGTTGCAACCATAAAGAATCAGATTGAAGTGGAAAAAACATCGTTTTCTGAGCTTAAAAACAGCTCAATTGGGGCAGGGGAGGGGCCGTCCGGTGAAAACGATGGCTGGATGCTTAAGCCACAGCCCTGGAGGATGTTACGGTTATACTTCTGGCTGGCTTTTGCCCTGACAGCGGGGCCTCTTATCGTGGGGCTCTGGAGTGGACTGATGGGCTATCTTTTGACCCAGATGACAGTCAGTGAAATATTACATCACTGTTACAAACTGGTCGGATTGGCACCGTTGGTAGGGCTGATAATAGTGCTGCTTTCCATACCGGCCGGCTGGCTGATATTGCATGAGCAGCGGCGTATGAGCTGGCAGATTTCGTCTGCTGGAATTGCGGTCTGCCGGCTCGATAAAATTCGCCGGCAGATACGGTGGGAAGAAATTAGAACCATCCGGGTCGGAGTCAATGGACCGCTGATAATCATGCGAGATCAGAGTCAGGACAGCGAGATGCTTTCATTCGTACCACGTGATCAGAGCATCCGGTTGCACCGGGAATGGACAAAAATCGCGCAAAAGTGACATGACCAGCACCACGGAAGTTTGTGCAGGGAGGGGGTAAAACTGCGAAAGATTTTACTTTCCTATGCGCAAATCCTTGCAATTGCGGTTCGTGAGGACACTCACCCTCCAAAAATGTTCACCTGCCGGTTGTATTTAAAAATGGAGGGCGAATTCCCCATGAGCCGTCTGTGCAAGGGAAAGTGCATGTTTAATAAAAATCAAAGTGGCAACTCTCGCCGAACAGGGGGTTTTTGATGGCGATTTCGGTGACACATGCTGTATTATGCGATGGACGGCTATTCGGAAGCCTGTGACAAGGTCCTGTAATGGCTATACCGGAGGCACACGATATGTATTATGCGATGGACAGCCACTCGAAAGCCTGTAACAAGGTCCTGCAACGGTTATATTGGACGTCGCATAATACAACTTATGTTACGTTCGCAGCTAAAAACAGTCCTTTTCCATGCTTTCCAGCAAACCGGGTGACTTGTTCCTATAATGCGGTGTAAATGTGATATTACCGGCGGCAACTGAGCATAATAAAATTTGAGTTGCCAAGCACCGATTAGAACAGTACCTTACCATAAGCGTGCACCAGTTAATGGTGTGCTCACAGACATAGTCACGCTCTTTTAAGGTCCAAGTCATGCCTCAATCGCCAGTTTTCAAGCAGCCCGACCGTATTCTGGTTGTTAATTCCGGTTCTTCATCGCTCAAATTCACACTTTATTCAATCAGTACCAATACCCTGCTGGCCAAGGGGTTAGTTGAGCGAATCGGCACTCCCAGCGCCAATCTGGCCTACCAGCGCAACGAGGAAGCCAAGCGGGAGTTTCCCGTATCAGCACTGAATCATGCCGAAGCTCTCAAGCTGGCCACCGAATATCTGATTGATCCCGACTATGGCGTGATTGACTCTCTAAGCGATGTGGATGCCATCGGTCACCGGGTTGTACATGGTGGCGAACAGTTCCATAAGCCGACCCTGATCACAGACTCAGTCAAAAACGGGATCATGGAGTGTTCACAACTCGCCCCGCTCCACAATCCGGCCAACCTGGGTGGCATTCAGGCCTGTGAGCAGGTTTTTCCGAAAGTGCCGAACATTGCAGTTTTCGACACGGCTTTCCACCAGACTATGGATGCCCATGCCTATCTCTATGCCATTCCGATCCACTATTATAAAAAGTATGGTATCCGCAAATATGGTTTCCACGGCACCTCGCACAACTTCATCATGGAAGCCGCAGCCAGCTATCTTGGCAAGAACTGCGACGAAATGCGCATGATCACCTGTCATCTCGGCAATGGATCGAGCGTGGCAGCCATCAAAAAACGCAAGGTAATCGACACTAGTATGGGGATGACGCCCCTCGCCGGCCTGGTGATGGGATCGCGCAGTGGCGATGTTGACCCGGCAGTAGTGCTGTTTCTGATGCGCCAGGGCATGACAGCGGATCAGATTGACGTCCTCCTCAACAAACAGAGCGGTCTTTTCGGGGTCGGCGGCATCCAGAGCGGTGATATGCGTGACATCGTTGACAATGCCGAAGCCGGCAACGAATCGGCCGAACGTGCGCTCAATATGTGGGTCCACCGCCTCGTTATGACAATCGGCGGCTATCATGCCCTCCTCGGCGGCGCCGATGCAATCGTCCTCTCAGGCGGTATCGGCGAGAATAGTGCCTATGCACGTGCGCGCCTGCTACAACAGTTGGGTGCCCTCGGTTGCAAACTCGATGAAGACCGCAACCGCCGGGGCCGCAACCCCTGCACCATCACCACCGAAGACAGCCCCATTCCGGTCGTTGTCATTCCGACCGACGAGGAGCTGATGATTGCGCAGGAAACCTTCCAGGTCGTGCAGGAAAATTGTCATGACAAGGATGTTTCTCCGGGCCACAAATTCGACACCCCTTTTACTTCGCTCAATGGCACGGACCCCTAGCGGCAGCGTATTATCGCTAGCTGGCTGCCGCCTGCCCTGAAATTTTAATTGGATATTAGTATGAATTTTCTGGAATCTATTCTCCCTAAAGCTCGCGCCGCCAGGCGTCACCTCGTATTCCCGGAAGGACAGGATCCCCGGGTCGCCAGTGCGGCCGTAATGCTCGCCGAAAACGACGTCTGCCAGGTGACTGTCCTCGGCACACCGGAAGAGATCGCAGCTTCCTGTGCCACAGTGGATGTCTCCTTCAGTGATTTCGGCATCAAAACAATGGATCCCGCCACCGCTCCTGAAGGCGAAGAGCTGGCGGCAAA
>CAZMGQ010000072.1:0-8647 GCA_964565855.1 uncultured Lentisphaerales bacterium
TCCCGGACAGACAGGAATGTCTGTCCTACAGTTGTCCACAAACACCCGCTGGGAAGAATGTAGGATGGGCATTCTTGCCTGTCCCGGACTCAGCCCCGGGTCCGTTTTTGCAGCAAACCTGATTTTGGTCGGGCGTCGGGGTCGGCAGCGCTATCGGGATCGAAAACTGCATAGAGTCAGGTGTTTTGATTCCGAAAGCGATTCCGATTCCAACCCATTGCTAGTGTCATACCAGCGAAACTCACGATATCGCAAGTAATTCGAAAGTAAATTGTCAGTATAATTGCCTTTCGAAAATTTATGTTGACAATAGTAAATCAGTATTAGATTATCCCCCTATGAATTGGTCAAACTGTGCCCAGGCCTGACCTGCGAATAACCCCAAAGGAGATATTCCCATGCGGATAACTGTTCGTTGCCTGTTGCTGCCCTTGGCAGCTTTTGTACTGACTGCAAAAATGGTGTTGGCCAATCCACCTGCCCCCGTGCAGTTGGACTTGGCGGATGGTTTGAACTACGACGGCTATATCACACAGGCCGAAGTCACCGAGGCAGACTCCTACGATCCGCCGGGCGACTGGGATCAGCCGGACAAACTCAGCAGTCGCATGGTGGGAGCAGTTTTCGGTGATCACAGATTTGCACAGTGGAGCTACGGCAACCACAATTTCATCTGGCAACAGGACCTCACCGAAAATGACATAGGACTGCCGGAAGACGGCATCATTGTTGCGGGCGACTGGGAGTATCACCTCGTAACCGAGCTTGACGCCGAGCCGGTCGGCGGCTGGGGCAATCCCGAATATCCCGCCCCCACCTCGCCCGTCGGTCTGATGCCGACAGTGCCGAATGTCATCTATATAAGGCGTGTCCATGCCGAAACTGATCCTGAAACAGCCTACGCCAGTGTCACCCTTCCTGCTGCACAGCAGCAAACTTACGAGAGCATCAATCTGCTGATGTTCGGTAACTCGGGCGCCGGTCGATTTGTTGAAATTTCTGCCGTTTACGCTGATGCACCAGAAGAACCCGAACTGGTCTGGCTGGGACAGTTGCCGAACCCCAGTGGAGTATTGGACAGTGACACTTACCCCACCCATGACGACCTTGCGGTGGCTTTCACTACAGATCGTATCTGGAGCAACAGCGGCAGTCCATCGCGAAACACCATGTCCAGTCAGACAGCCCGTATCTATCACTTTGTCGATGGGCTTGCGCTCGACAGCGAACGGGTTCTGACGGGGCTCACCTTTCACCTCGAGCCCAGAAGATATGCCGCCGCCGACTTTGTCGTCATGGCTGCAACCGCCATCCCTTATGAAGAAGACAGTGGCAACGACGACGATCCGGGCAATGGTGACGATGACCCGCCCTTCAGTGACGACGATGACCCTGATCCCGATCCCTGGCTGATCTACCATGATCCCTTTGAAGATGGCGACTATACCAACCCCGAAGACGAAAACGGCCTGACCTGGGAGATCATCGAAGGACGTGCCATTGTCGAAGCATCAGCGGGAAGCCTGCGCCTCGGCCTCTACAACGGCACCAACCTGGTTGTTACCCAGCAGCACATCAGCGAAAACAACTTCACGGTCGCTTTCGATGCCCGCATCACCTGGGGACATGCAGGACACTTTGTCTTTCTCTACCGCGACCCCGCCAACTACTACTACCTGGGTGTCGCGGCCAAGAACCGTGGAGTTTATCGTGTCATGGACGGGGTGGAGACGCGGATCTACTCCGATCCCAACAGCTATCTGGCACTGCCTCATGCCAGCAGTGGTCTGGGTAGCTACAAGATCCACGTCCGCAACAACGGCACCTCCATCCGCCTGCGGCTCGACCTCGACGGCGACTTCCGCGATTATGACGCCGAGGTCATCGATGACGATCCCGCGGCTGCCGCCCTCTTCCAGAACACCCGTATCGGCGTCGGCAGTGCCACCGAACACAGCAACAGCCGCTCCTGTCATTTCGACAACGTCACCATCTACGGCGGTTTCCTGCAACACCCCCGCGATCCGATGATCCTCCACGTCAATACCGCCACCGGCGATGACGCTCGCACTTACGAAGAGGCCCAAGACCCCACCACTCCCTGGCAGACCATCCAGCGGGCAGCCGACGAGGTCAAGTCGGGCGATACAGTGATGATCGCCCCCGGAGTCTATTATGAAATGGTCAGCCCCGTTTACAGCGGCAAAGCCGCGACACCGATCACCTACCGGGCCGTCGATCCGGCCAACCGTCCGATCATCGACGGCGCCGCTCCGATTGCCTCTTCCGGCTGGCAGCCCGACACAATCACCACTCACGATGGCCGGACGATCAATGTCGTACGTCATCCCTACAGCGCAGAACTGGTAGCCCTCTTCCAGGGCGAAAGGCGGATGTTCGAAGCCGCCGAACCCAACCAGGAGGATGCCGACGATCCTTACGACACCAACTTCTACCTCCCGGTGCCGGAGGAGTTCAACCCCGGTACCGAAGTCGCCTTCCTGATCGATCCCTTTTTCTTCGTCCAGCCCGATCTCGACTACTGGGTCGGTGCCACTCTGCTGCATTACGACGGCTACCATAACCGAGTTGAGGGACGTACGATCGTGGCCTACGATCCCGCTGCCCACAAGGTCACGGTCAATCCGCCCTTCGGTCGGCCGGTCGGTCCTGACAATGGGCGACCCGACAAATACGCCCTCCGCGGCCTCCCCTGCCTGATCGATATGCCGGGCGAATTTGCCCTCGACACCTCGACCGAACCTCCGTCTATCGTCATCTGGCCCTTCCCCATGAGTGGCCCCGAAACTATCGTGACCAGCCTGATCGACCACGGCTTCAAAATCGCCTCCGGCACCACCGGCATCACCATCGATGGCATGATAATACGCCAGCAGGTCGATCATTCAATTACCGTCGGCGGGCGCAGCAGCGATATCATGATCCGGAATAGCTACATCCACCATTCGCTCAACTCCGGCTTCAATACACGCGACTCGGCCAACATTACCATCAGCAACTGCGTCATTGCGGCCTGTCACGATAATGCTGCCAGCTTCGGTGCCGGTCGCAACTATGCCGTTATCGACAGCGAAATTGTCCGCAACGGCAACAATGGCATCTGGGTCGGTACCGGTGGCAGCACCCTCTTCAATACCATCGGCGTCACTATCCGCGGCAACCACATCCACCATCAGGGTGGTCATCGATCACATGCCGACAACTTCCAGATGCACCAGTGCGACGATGTGCTGATCGAAAACAACATCATGGAACAGGCGGGTAACGAACAGAATGGCTGGTGCCAGTACACCGGCAACCTGATCATGCGCAACAATATCATCAGAGGCGGATCTTTCGGCATCAACTCGGCCATGTACACCGAAATCTACCACAACGCCTTCTTCGACATGACCCTGCGCTACGACCAGCACCTCACCAACCACCCCCAGCACGGCAACTATTACCGACCGCGCAGTGCCATCCTCCGCAACAACATCTTCATCGATTGCGGCTTGAGCTGGCCCAGCGCTAATGTGGTTGATCGCTTCGAAGCCTTCACCATCGATCACAACTACTACGCCTCCGGCAACTCATACACCATGCTCGGCTGGGATTGGCGGGGCTACCACGCCGGTGTCTTCAAGGGTGGCAGCATCTTCGTCAGCGACCAGCGTGTCGCAGCCGCCGGCCAACTGTTCAACTGTACCGGACGCGTCACCTGGGGCGACAAATCACGCCTCGTCGTGCTCTACAAAGATCCCGACAACTACTACTCCATCGGCATCGCCCCCGCTACCCGTGGAGTCTTCCGCATGCTGAACGGCGTCGAAACACAGCTCTATAACGACTCGGCACAACACATAAACCTGCCCCACGCCAGCGGCGCAACGGGTGCCTTCGCAATAGCCGCCGCCAACGACGGCCACAGCATCACGCTCAACATCGGGCGCGATCAGGAACCGGGGGTCTATCAGGTCAACCTCGTCGATAACGATCCCGCCGCCGTCGCCAAATTCTCCGGCACCACCGCCTGCGGTATGCTGACTGTCGGCGACGAACCGGGCACCTCCGCCAGTTCTCATATCGCCGATGTCGTCATGCAGGACTCTGTCAACACCTACCGCGACAACTTCGACGATGCCGACTTCACCACCGCCGAAGGCCCCGACGGCATGACCTGGACCGCCACCGTCGGCGGAGCTGCTGTCACAGTTGTCGGCAACTGCCGTGGCATCGGTTTTGGCGAAGGCAGTATCGTTGTCCGCGACCGGGATCTGACTGCCGCTCAGTTTGTCCTCGCCCCTTCCAGCGAGGCCGACTCTCCCTACGACCTGCACCTTCTGCCCGATAGCGACCTGCGCGATGCCGGAGTCTTTGTCGGAATAAAGATCGATCTCGATGGACTGCCCCGCCCCATGGGAGCCGCCGTCGATATCGGACCCTACGAGTTCCCTGACGAACTCCCCGAGGACCCTGCCACCGTCGATAGCGACGGCAACGGCCTTCCCGACATCTGGGAAATGGAGCATTTCGGGATGATCGGAGTTGACCCCCATGCCGACCCCGATGGCGATGGCTTCACCAACCTCGAGGAATATATCGCCGGCACCGACCCCCTCTCGGCCGAGTCGTGCTTCACCATCACCATCTGCCGCACCAACGGCGACGATGGCATCGACCTCGCCTGGACCGCGGCCGCAGGACGTCTCTATTCGATCGAAACCACCGCCTCACTCACAGAGCCCGACTGGCAGGTCATCCCGGGATTGGACCAGATGGCCGGAGTTCCGCCGGTCAACCAGTTACAGCTCCCCACTACTCAGGACGACGGCCGTTTCTACCGTATCAGGGTAAGACTCGCGCCCGGAAAATAGGATTCCGCAGATTTTTCTTTCCTATGCACAAGTCCTTGCAACTGCGGTTAGTGAGGACACTCACCCTCCATAAAAAATCCACCTGACAGTTGAAAAATGGCGTATGTCCAAATCTGTATGACAGACATTCCTGTCTGTCCAGAAACGGATACTGAAACTGCGCTCGGGACAGGCAAAGGGACAAACTAAAAAGAGAGAGCGAATGTCCCCACGTGTCGCACCGTGGCTTTGGCGAAGGCGGATGAGCCGTAATACCAAAGAAAAGTGCATGTTTCAGCAAAAACCAGGACGGCAACTCTCGCACAATAGCGCTTTTTGTCAAAAGCGTGCCACCTGTGACTGTTCTACAAAATCAACATTTCCCCGACATTAAGCGCTTAATCTGCTGTTTGTTACGTGAAATATCTGCAACTACAGAAATATCTATGATACAATCAGACTCAGAAACTGGAGACAAAGTCATGACACGTTATCACAAACTCCTCCCCTTCCTTCTGACCCTCGTGCTGCTGGCTCCCAAGTCCAGCCTCGCCGACAACCCGCCCGCCGAAGCCGATGCCCCCGCGCCCCGGCTGATCTACTCCGACAACTTCGAGGATGGCGACTACTCCAATCCCGACGGCGAAATAGGCCTCACATGGGAGGTCGCTCAAGGTCAGGCCACAGTTGAAAACGTAAACGACAGTATGCGCCTGGGTCTTTATCGGGGCAACAACCTGGTCCTGACTAAAGAAGTCATTTCCGCAAACAACTTCACGATTGCCTTCGACGCCCGTGTCATTTGGACCGTCCAGTCTCACTTCATCTTCCTCTATAGCAATTCCGACGACTACTATTACCTGGTCCTGTCGGGCGAAAATGCCGGCGTCCACCGCATGATGAACGGTGTACATTTCATTCTCTATGAGGACAAAAACTCCTGGCTGACAATTCCACACGGCAACAACCAGCCAGTCAGCTTCAAAATCCATGTCAACAACGATGGCGACTCAATCCGCTTGAGCATCGACCGTGGCGGCGATTTCCGTGACTACGATGTCGAAATCGTCGATGACGACGCCTCGGCTGCGGCTCGTTTCCAGGACACACGATTCGGTGCCGCCAACAATACTGAGCCTCACGACGACTGCTGGTTTCATCTCGATAATGTTGCTGTTTACGAGGGGCGTCTGGAGGACACCCGCAAACCGGCAACCCTCTATGTCGATGGGGCAAGCGGCAACGATGATCGGACCTACGAAGAGGCACAAGACCCAGCCACCCCCTGGCGCAGCATTCAGCGGGCTGCCGACGATGCCAGATCAGGCGACACAGTGCTGGTTGCAGCAGGCATTTATCATGAAGAAGTCACACCGCAATACAGCGGCAAAGCTTCATCACCCATTACCTTCCGGGCGGCTGATCCGGCCAATCGTCCGATAGTCAATGGCACAACTCTGATCGGAGACGGCTGGACTGACGATACCATCGCCACCTTCAACGACAAGACCGTCAAGGTCCTCCGGCACCCTTACGACGAAGCCCTGGTGGCGCTTTTCCAGTCGGGCAAACGGATGTTTGAAGCCACCGAGCCCGACATGTCCGATCCCGATGACCCGTTCGACATTGCCCGCTTCAGACCCGTACCGGCGGAGCACAACCCCGGCACATCGCGAACCGAACTGATAGATCCAGACTTTTTTGTGCAGCCGCAGCGCGACTATTGGAGCGGAGCCCTACTTCTGATCTATGACGGCTTCGGCAATGCCATCGGCGAACGGCCGATTGTCGCCTACGACCCCGCCACTCACAAAGTCACGGTCAACCCCGCATTTAATCTCCTCATCGGCCCCGACCACGACCGTCCCGACAGTTATGCTGTCCGCGGCCTCGTTGCAACTCTGGATATACCGGGCGAATTTGCACTCGACTCGTCAACCGAACCGCCTTCGATCGTGGTCATCCCCTACCCCGGCAGAGGTCCTGATACGATCGCCAGCAGCATCCTCAACCACGGCTTCAGCACCCGGCGTGGCAGTAGCGGCATTGTCATCGACGGTTTCGAAATCTGTCAGCAGAAATCCGACGGCATCAGAGTCGAGGCCCACAGCAGCGACATTCTGGTCAAAAACTGTTATGTCCACGATGTGCTCGGCTCCGGGTTCGCAACCCGCGACTGTTCCAATATCACTGTCAGCAACAGCCTCTTCACCACAGCCTGGGGGGATGGAGTCAGCTTCGGTGGCGGCTCCAATTATGCCGTGCTCGACTGTGAAATCACGCGCAACGGCGACAACGGCATCTGGATTGGAACAGGCGGCGGCAGGCGCTTCAACACTGTCGGAGTCACCATTCGCAGCAATCACATTCATTACCAGGGAGGACGCCGCCGCCACCCCGACAACTACCAGATGCACCAGTGTGACGATGTCCTGATCGAAAACAACGTCATGGAACAGGACGGCCATCAGAACGGCTGGTGCCAGTACACCGGCAACCTGATCTTCCGCAACAACATCATCAAGGGCGGTCCCTTCGGCTTCAACTCTGTCATGCATTCAGAGTTTTCCCACAATGCCTTCATCGATTCGGGATTCCGGTTCGATGCCCACCTGACCAACCATCCCGAAAACAGGGACTATTACCGCCCCCGCAATGCAGTCATCCGCAACAATGTCATTATCGACAGCAGTATTTCATGGCCGCCCGCAACTGTCCTGAATCGACACCAGGTTTTCACCGTCGATCACAACTACTACAACCTCGGCAACTCCTACATCTATCAGGGCTGGGACTGGCAGGGCTACCAGGTGGGCGTCGGCCGGCAGGGCAGCATTTTTGTAAGCGACCAGAAAGTCGCTGCAGCCGGACAGACTGTCAACTGCGACGCACAAGTTGTCTGGAGTGATCCTTCGCGCCTCCTCGTTCTCTGCCGGGATCCCGACAACTACTATGCCATCGGACTGGCCTCCGGTACGCGCGGAGTTTTCCGTCGTATCAACGGTGTCGAAACCCGACTCTATGAGGACTCCTCCCAAAAGCTCCATTTGCCTCATGGTGGCTCTGTCGGGAGCTACACTATCGGTGCCACCAACGACGGTAAAAGGATCACCCTCCAGATCAGCCGCGATTTAACCGGTCCGGGTGCCACTCAGGTCAGTCTCACCGACGACGATCCGGCCGCCGTGGCTACCTTTACCAGACAGACGGCCTTCGGCATGATGACCATACCTGCAGGAGACTCCGAAAACTACGGCTCCTACCTCCGCAACGTCCGTTTGCAGGATGCCGGCAACACCTGGCAGGACACCTTCGAAGACGGCGATTTCACAACAGCCGAAGGCAGACGCGGCATGACCTGGACTGTCGTCAACGGCACTGCCACAGTCCGTACAATCGAAAGTTCCCGGGGCATCGGTTTCGGTGAGGGCAGCATTGTCACCCGGACGAGGGCCGAAGCGGCGGAGCAGTTCGTGCAGTCTCCCTCAAACGAGCCCTACAGCCCCTACAACCTGCACCTGTTGTCCGGGAGCAGCCTGCGCAACGCCGGTACCTCCGTCGGCCTCACCTTCGATCTCGACAACCGCCCCCGCCCCGCCGGTGAAGCCCCCGACATCGGCCCCTACCAATTCACCGGCAAGAAACCATAGGTCGGAAGACGCCGGAAGGCGGCAGACCTGGGACCACCGAGCGCTAGCTCGGTACAACCCATGACCTTCTACTGATCCCGAGCCAGCGCTCGGGGTTCCCAGAGAGGAGCCATAGGTCCGGAGAGACTGGAGGGCGGCAGG
>CAZMGQ010000073.1:0-8592 GCA_964565855.1 uncultured Lentisphaerales bacterium
GCACCTCTTCGACCGTCAGGGGCTCGAAGTAGAGCAGGTCGGAAGTGTCGTAATCCGTCGAAACGGTCTCGGGGTTGCAGTTGACCATGATGGTCGAGTAATCGGCATCGCGCAGGGCGAAGGCGGCATGGACGCAGCAGTAGTCGAACTCGATGCCTTGGCCGATGCGGTTGGGGCCGCCCCCGAGGATCATGATCTTGCCTTTTTTGGCAGCGGGGCGGCGCACCTCGGGACTGTCGGGGGAGATACCGTTGTAGGTCGAGTAATAGTAGAATGAATCTTCGACACCACTGACCGGCAGCACATCCCACTCGGCCACCATGCCGATGCGTTTGCGCTGTCCGCGAATATCAGCCTCCGGCACGCCCAGAATCTGTGCCAGATAGCGGTCGGCAAAGCCGTTGCGTTTGGCTTGTGCCAGCAGATCGTCGGGCAGATTCTGCCTCCGATAGGCCCGCAGGTTCTCCTCCTCGACCACCAGCTCTTTCATCAGCTCCAGAAAGACGGCTTTGATTTTCGTCAACTCGTGCAACTGTTCGACCGTGGCGCCCTTGCGCAATGCCTCATAGAGAATCCACTGTCGCTCACTGCTCGGCTCGCGCAGCAGTGCCAGCAGCTCGGAGAGGGATTTGCGGTTGTAGTCGGCGGCAAACCCCAGGCCATAGCGGCCGTTTTCGAGACCGCGGATGGCCTTCTGGAAGGCTTCCTTGTAGTTGCGCCCGATGCTCATGACCTCGCCGACAGCCCGCATCTGGGTCCCGAGCCGGTCCTGTGAACCGCGAAACTTTTCGAAAGCCCAGCGGGCAAACTTCACCACCACATAGTCGCCCCAGGGCCGGTATTCGGCCAGTGACCTGCCGTTCCAGTAAGGCAGTTCGTCGAGCGTCAGGCCGGCTGCCAGCTTGGCCGAGACAAAGGCGATCGGGAAGCCGGTGGCCTTGGAGGCCAGGGCCGACGAGCGGGAGGTCCGGGGGTTGATTTCGATGATGACGACCCGGCCGGTGGCGGGATCGTGCGCCATCTGGACATTGGTGCCTCCGATCACACCGATGGAGGCGACAATCCGGTGCGCGTAGTCTTCGAGCCGCTGGCGCAACTCATCCGGGACGGTCTGAAACGGGGCCACACAGAAGGAGTCGCCCGTGTGGACTCCCATGGGGTCAACATTTTCGATAGTGCAGACAGTTACCGACTGTCCTTTGGCATCCCGCACCACCTCGACCTCCAGCTCCTCCCAGCCCAGCACCGACTCTTCCACCAGCACCTGTCCGACAAGGCTCGCCGCCAGCCCCCGTGCCATTACGAGGCGCAGCTCCTCGATATTGTAAACCAGGCCGCCACCGGTGCCGCCGAGCGTATAAGCCGGGCGCAGCACTACGGGATAGCCGAGCTCTTCGGCAATTTTTTCGGCCTCTTCGATAGTGTAGGCCGGCGCACTGCGGGGAATGTCGATACCCAGTTCGCCCATGGTTTCCTTGAAGAGGATCCGGTCTTCGCCACGCTTGATGGCTTCGATATCCACTCCGATGATCTCGACCCCGAACTCCTTCAATACCCCGGCCTCATGCAGCTCGGCACAGAGATTCAGGCCCGACTGGCCGCCCAGATTCGGCAGGATGGCGTCGGGTCGCTCTTTGTCGATAATCTCGCGCATGCGGGCCACGTTGAGTGGTTCGACATAGGTTGCATCGGCAATTTCGGGGTCGGTCATGATCGTGGCCGGATTGGAGTTGGCCAGCACGATCCTGTATCCCAGCTCCCGCAATGCCTTGCAGGCCTGGGTTCCCGAATAATCAAACTCACAGGCCTGACCGATTATAATCGGCCCCGAACCAATGATCATAACACTGCGGATGTCTTCGCGCTTGGGCATAAATTGTCTCCATCTCCGACCTTCCGGTTATCGCTTTTCTGTCGAAAACCATCCGGTACCTGGCGGGAGGTTAGACTACCGAATTCGTTGTCCGCAGGCAATCTGAAATGTCTGCGAGGTGGGAGAGAAACCGTCAAGTCGCCAAGGACGCCAAGGGGCTGGTGTTATGCGGCCGTTGGCTGATGTTGGTGCTGTGTTGCTCATCGGGGGCCACTCCGGGGCGCGGCTCGTTGGCCTGAGCCCCGGAAGGTCATGCAACAAAGCGCAGGAAACGGGCACTATCGAAATCAGTATCGGGCGTGCGGCTTGACTGGGAACGCAGGGCTCCGTACCTGCAGCATAAAATGAAAAACCGCCAAGACGCCAAGGACGCCAAGGTGGGGAGGGACGAGTGTCACCTCGTCCGTAGCCTGTCACAAGTCGCATGTCGAACGTCGCGAGTCACTCCGCAAAGCGGCCAGACGGCCGAAATCTGCAGGTACAGAGCCCTGCGGTCCCAGTGCTTATGCGGCACTGCCCTCTCCGTGCCCCTGTGAGATATTTGCCCTCAGCGGCAGATCTCTGTCCTGTCAGTTTACTTTATCAGCAACATGGTTGCTGCAGGGCCGGGGACTGTCACATCGGCGTAGCTTTGTCCGATCCGGAGTTCGTCCACGTAGCCGCGTCCCACCGATGTTGGCGAGCCGCCGCTGATCACAGTAACCTTGACCTGGTTGAAAGCCATTCTGGTGGAGTCGAAGTTCGGCAGGACTGCATCGGCCTCTTCCAGGGCAGGCCGGTTGGCAGGGCCGAGGTTGGGATTGATGAAAAGGTGAATCTGACCATCATCGGTCGAGGTTCCGATTTCATAACGTACGACGAGGAACTGCGTGGGGAATACATCCTCGATTTTTTCCTCACCATCGACTTCACTGTAAGCTGCAGTACTGCCGACTCTCAAGCCATAGTAAGGGTTGGCACTGACTTTGCCGATCTGCATCCTGACGGTAGTGCCGGACCTGAGTTCCACGAAAATGGTACTGGTCTGGCCCTCAACCAGCGTATAACTGGGCTTGATCAGAAAACTGATCCAGTAAACACCGGGTTCTTCAATCGGATTTTCCAGATAACGTTCGCCACTGCGATAGGTTCTCCCGATGCTCAAACCCAGTCCTTCGACCGGCAGAGACACTCCGAATGCATCGGTGTAAGAGAGGGCTGCGGCATTCGCAGCTACGACGCCGTCGTTGCTGGAAGCCCAGGCTGCGCCCCAGCCGAATCCGCCCTCGAGGCCGTAGAGTCGGGTGCCGTGCGGATAGTCGAACCCCTCATATACCAGCAGATCGCCTCTGGCCGGGAGTGAAAACACAGCGGCCATCATCAGAGCCGCGCAAAAACCAACTAGTTGTTTGTACATGTGCTGTTCCTTTCTGTAAAAGAGAGAAAACATGGACTCTGAACGACACATTTGTCGCACATCTGGTAGCAGCCTACCAGATGTGGGGGATTTAATAAACTGATTTATCGAAAGCGGGGGTTTGTCGCCGACGTGCTGCCTGACTGGGAACGCAGGGCTCCGTACCTGCTCATAAAATGAAAGAACCACCAAGACGCCAAGGACGCCAAGGGGGGGGAGAGAAGGATGAATGAAGAAGAGTGGGGGGGAGGAGATTCTCTCACAGAGGCACGGAGGCACAGAGGGGAGGGACGAGTGTCACCTCGTCCGTAGCCTGTCGCGCCGTAGTCTTGGCATAGGCGGATGCAGCCAGACTGGGAACGCAGGGCTCCGTACCTGCTCATAAAATGAAAGAACCACCAAGACGCCAAGGACACCAAGGGGGGAGGGACTAGTGTCACCTCGTCCTGCATACGGTTGACGTGCGGCCTGCGGTCCCAGGGCTGGAGGGGTAGGCCCTCCTTGCTGCCGAATGGCGCTATTGCAGGTGCAGGGCCAGACGGAAGCCTATGGACCCGGCCCGGGCGTTTGGACCATCGTACTCGCGGGCGGCTGAGCGGCAGTTCCGCGGTTGGGAGTACCAACCGCCGCCCCGATAGACCCGATTGACGAGTGGGGATTCAGGTCCCAGAGGATCAATCGCCAGCCCATCGGGATAAGCAGCATTCCAATCGAGGCACCACTCCCGGACATTGCCGTGCATGTCGTAAAGTCCCCAGGCGTTAGGCAGATAACTCCCCACTTCTGCCGTCCCCAACGATGTATCACTGTTTTTGTTGCTACCTGCGCCACCATTGAGCCAGTAGCGGCCAACTTGATCCAGATTCTCGTCTTCGGTTAACGAAATTAAATTCATTCCGCTGTTGAGCGCCGTCGTTGTGCCGGCACGGCAGGCATACTCCCACTGCGCTTCGGTGGGCAAATCAAAGCCCACCAGTCCCGTCTTGCTGCGCAGTTTGCCCATAAAGGAGTCGGCATGGACTGCATTGCTCACGGGCCAGGTCGGCGTGATTGCTACGCCTCCCGGTCCTTCACGAATATCACGAAATCTGACCGTTTCCACCGGACGATTTGTATAGTAGGTGGAGTTTTCGAAGTGGCTCGGGCGGTTGCCCATCACCAACTCCCACTGACGCTGGGTAATCTCGAAGACGCCAATATAGAAATCCTTTGTCAGTTCAACCGGGTGTTGTTTTTCGACGGCGAAACGCCCATATTCCGGGGGATCAGCCGGGCTGCCCATGATATAGGTTCCTGCAGGAATGCGGCGCAGAAGTATAATGTCGGTTTTGTAGAGATTACTGTTGATTTCGCCGGGGATCTCGGCCGGGGTGGCGTAGGTGGTAACGGGATAGATTGCGGTTTCAGTGCCGCCAGAGACATCGATGGCAATGTACTGATAGTTGATGGACAGATTGGGAACATTGCCCTCTTCCAGACGGTAGAAACGCTGTGATGAATGTGCAAAGATATCCGTATACGTCTTGCTTAAGCCCTCCGTCGGCGAAAACAGATTGACAATGGGTTTCCACTCTGGGTCGGCGAGACTCTCGGTGGCTTCAATCGTGGCATTGATCGGCAGATCGCCATCTATCACAAGGTGTGGCTTGCCTTCAGCAGTCATCGTGATGGAGCTGATGTAGGGCAAACCGGCAGAGGTGGCGCCTTTGAGGGGCGGGATCGAGCCGCTGTTTTGTTGGGCGGTCACACTGCCTGCAACCAGTAGCAGTGCCAGGGCGGAAGTAATCAGTCGGTGCATGGAAGTGCTCCTTGAGTGGTGGTTCCTGTCTGGCAAATACGTTGAATGGCTGTGTGCCACCCAGCGGTCAAATCAGGTAAGCCAACTAAAGCTATAGTATATGTTGAGATCTGGTGCAACAATTATTTTCAGTTGATACAGAAGCCCAAAAATGAAAACAACCGCCAAGACGCCAAGAGCGCCAAGGAGGGGAGGGAAGAGAAGGATGAATGATGAAGGAAGAAGTATGAGGGGAGGGACGAGTGTCACCTCGTCCGTAGCCTGTCGCGCCGTAGCCTTGGCGTAGGCGGATGCGGCCTGACGGCCGAAACCTGCAGGTACGGAGCCCTGCGGTCTCAGAGCCTCCGGGACAGATAAACCCAGCATGGTATCCGCTGAAGCGAGACAGTTTGTCGCTCAACAATGACTGGCACTCCCAGCTAAAAAAGAGACAATCTGTCGCTGCGCTGGCGGTTTTCACCCTGCCGGAGCCTGTTCCGACCTCTTTCAGGCCTGGCACAGTAGCTGCATTATATAAGCCGCCTCCTCTGAACGAGGCGGAATTGAGGATTTTTATGAATACTGACAAACTTACACAGAAATCTGTCGAAGCGCTGCAAATGGCGCAGGCCGATGCCTTGCGGCGACGCAATCCCGGTGTCGATGTGCCGCATTTGCTGCTGGCTTTGCTGGATCAGGAACAGGGTTTGATACCACGTCTGGTGGACAAGGCCGGGGTCAAACCGGCTGTGCTGCGGGCGCGGGCCGAGGCTCTGGTGGAGCGGCTGCCGCGCCAGAGCGGCGGCACAACCGAGGCCGGCAAGATCTATGTCACGCAGGAGTTGAACGAGCTGCTGGTCAAGGCGGGGGATCATGCCCGGCGTCTGAAGGATGAGTATGTCTCGGTGGAGCACCTGCTGCTGGCGATGCTGGAGGCGGGACGGGACAGCGAGACGGCCAAAATGTTGCGTGAGGCGGGACTGGTCGGCAGCCAGTTGCTGGCGGCACTGAAAGAGGTGCGTGGCAGCCAGCGGGTGACTTCCGATTCGCCCGAACAAGCCTACGAGGCACTCGAAAAGTACGGTGTTGATCTGGTGGCAATCGCCCGCGAGGGCAAGCTTGACCCGGTGATCGGTCGTGATGCGGAAATTCGTTCGGTGATCCGTATCCTGTCGCGCCGGACCAAGAACAACCCGGTGCTGATCGGTGAGCCAGGTGTCGGCAAAACGGCCATCGTCGAGGGTCTGGCACAGCGCATCCTGCGTGGCGACGTGCCGGAAGGACTCAAGGGACGCACCATCTACGCGCTCGACATGACGGCCCTGATGGCGGGTGCCAAGTATCGCGGCGAGTTTGAGGAACGGCTGCAGGCGGTGCTGAACGAGATCAAGGCCGCCGAGGGCCAGATCATTCTCTTTATCGATGAAATTCATACGATTGTCGGAGCCGGCAAGACCGAAGGTTCGACCGATGCCGCCAACATGCTCAAGCCGATGCTGGCACGCGGCGAGTTGCACTGTATCGGTGCCACCACGCTCGATGAATATCGTTTGCACATGGAGAAGGATGCGGCACTGGAGCGGCGTTTTCAGCCGATAATGGTCGATGCGCCTTCGGTGGAGGATACGATTTCGATCCTGCGCGGACTGCGCACACGTTTCGAGCTGCACCACAATGTGCGTATTCAGGACGTGGCGCTGGTCTCGGCGGCGACGCTTTCGGATCGCTACATCAGTGACCGTTTTCTGCCCGATAAGGCGATCGACCTGATGGACGAAGCCTGTGCCACGATCCGCACGGCAATGGACTCAATGCCTTCGGAGCTGGACGAGATTACGCGCAAGGTGATGCGACTCGAGATCGAGGAAACGGCCCTCAAGAAGGAGCGCGACGATGCCAGTCGTGAACGGCTGGAGACCTTGCGGCTGGAACTGGCCGACCTGCGTACCGAGGCGGATGCGATGCGTCTGCAGTGGGAGAAGGAGAAGGCGGCAGTCGGCGAACTACAGTCGCTGCGCGAGCAGCTCGACCGGGCGCGTCAGGAATGTGAAGCGGCCGAACGGCATTATGATCTGGAAAAAACCGCCCAGTTGCGGCATGGCACGATTCCGGAGCTGGAGCAGCAGTTGGCTGAGTTGGAGGAGAAGTCCGAATCGGACGATGTGATGCTGCGCGAGGTGGTGACCGAGGAGGAGATTGCCGAAGTGGTCGCCCGTTGGACCGGCATTCCGCTGCGGAGGCTGGTGGAGTCCGAGCGCGACAAGGTTTTGCGCTTGGGCGAAACGCTGCATGAGCGGGTGATCGGGCAGGAAGAGGCGGTTCAGGCTGTGTCCGATGCCGTGCTGCGGGCACGGGCGGGCATCCAGAACCGGCAGCGTCCGCTGGGAGCATTTCTCTTCCTGGGTCCGACCGGTGTCGGCAAGACCGAGCTGGCACGGACACTGGCACGCGAGCTTTTCGATGCCGAGGATCACATGGTGCGCATCGACATGTCGGAGTACATGGAGAAGCATGCCGTTTCGCGCCTTGTTGGTGCACCTCCGGGATACATCGGCTATGAGGAAGGCGGTCAGTTGACCGAGGCTGTACGGCGCAAACCCTATGCCGTGGTGCTGCTCGACGAGATCGAAAAGGCCCACCCGGATGTTTTCAACATCCTGCTGCAGGTGCTCGATGACGGACGCCTGACCGACTCGCACGGACGGACGGTCAACTTCCGCAACACGATCATTATCATGACCAGCAACCTCGGCTCTCAGTATCTGCTCGACGGTATTACCGACGAGGGTGAAATCCGTGAGGGTGCCCGGCGCGAAGTGCTGGAGGAACTCAGGCGGGCCTTCCGTCCCGAGTTTCTCAATCGGGTGGATGAAACGGTGCTTTTCAAGCCCCTGACACGGAGCGAGATCGGCAGCATCGTCGGGCTGATGCTCGGCGATCTGCGCGAACGTCTGCACGATCTCGGGCTGGGGTTGGAGGTCAGCGAGGCGGCGGTCGACCAGATTGTCGCGGGTGGTTACGATCCTGTCTATGGGGCGCGACCACTCAAACGCTTTATCCAGCGCGAGATCGAGACCAGCGTGGCCCGGCAGTTGATGCAGGGCGACTACACCAGCGGTGCGACGGTATCGGTGGATGTGCCGGATGGAAAGGCGGTTGATAAAGCTGGTGCTGACTTTGTGATCAGCATTGCGTAATACCGGGGCCGTGCCGCTATGGGAGAGATCTCACGCGGAGGCGCGGAGACGCGGAGGGGGAGAGGGACTATGCCGCTATGGGATTGAACCGCCAAGACGCCAAGAGCGCCAAGGGGAGAAATAACCACAGATGGACGTTAATGAAGAGGTGGAGAATAAACTTGAGTGCCGTATGTCGGGGCACTGGGAACGCAGGGCTCTGTACCTGCTCAAAAAATGAAAAAACCGCTGAAAGAAGCAGGAGATTGTAAAACAGACATTCTTGTCTGTTTCAGAAGATGACAGTGCACAGACAGGAATGTCTGTGGTAGTGCGAACATGAAGGAGTAGAATCAACCCGTGAAAGTCG